>NZ_JBFAJA010000033.1:0-115480 GCF_040654975.1 Dactylosporangium sp. NPDC050588
GCCGCCCACTGCGCGTCGGTCAGGTCGTGCCGCCTCGTCACCGATAAGGTGGCCACGAGGTCTCCGGTATGAAGTTCTGCTTGGTCGCTGAACCACTTACCGGAGACCTCTTCAGATTTCGATCACCGCCACGCCGTGACTTCACCCGGCCTGCACAAATTTATGAAACGCGCCCTAAACTTGTTATTTAACCTGCGGCCGGTCGGGGGTGACCCTGACTGATCATGGGGACAGCCCTTGGTTGATCCTTCTTCTTGTCGAGGGAAGAAGATCTATGACCAAGGGCTGTCTGGATGATCAGTGTGCCTGATGCTGCCGTGGCGGGCGCGTTCGGGGAGTTGGGTAGGTTCCGGCGGGAGTTCTACCGGTGTTTGACGGCTCGGGCCGACGCGTTGTTCGAACTCACCGACGCGCTGCTGTGTACCGACGGGCCGGTCAAGACGTTGGTGGACCTGACGTTGGCGCCGGAGCATCGGCGTGGGCACGGTGCGATGTACGACGGACTCAACGCGGGCCGCATCGATGTGCAGCGGCTGCGCACGGCCGTGGCGGGCCTGCCGTTACCCCGGTCGAGCGAGGGGCGGCTCATGCTCGCTGTCGACGTCAGCCCGTGGCTGCGCCCGGACGCGGCGACCAGCCCCGACCGGCTGTTCTGCCACGTTCATGGCCGCGGCCGCAACCAGGACCAGCAGATCCCGGGCTGGCCGTACTCGTTCGTGGCCGCGTTGGAACCCGGCCGCACATCGTGGACCGCGGTGCTGGACGCGGTCCGGCTCGGCCCGGACGATGACGTGGCCGAGGTGACCGCCTTGCAGGTTCGTGCGGTGCTGCACCGGCTGCTTGACGCCGGGCACTGGCAGATCGGCGACCCGGATGTGCTGGTCGTCTTCGACGCCGGCTACGACCTGGCCCGGCTGGCGTTCCTCCTCGCCGATCTGTCGGTTGAGGTGCTGGGCCGGTTGCGCAGCGACCGGGTGTTGCGACTGCCCGCACCGCCCCGCCGGCCGGGAATGATGGGCCGGCCGGCCAAGCACGGCGGCGAGTTCCGCCTCGCCGATGCCGGCACATGGCCGGCGCCGGCGCATGCGACCACCACCGGCACCACCCGCTACGGCACCGCGACCGCGCAGGCGTGGGACCGGTTGCATCCCCGGCTGACTCGCCGGGCTGCCTGGCTGGACCACGCCGGTGACCTGCCCGTGCTGGAAGGCACCCTGATCCGGCTCACCGTGCAGCACCTTCCCGGCGACCGCGACCCGAAACCGTTGTGGCTGTGGTCATCCCGCACCGGCGCCTCACCGTCGCATGTGGACAAACTGTGGCAGGCGTTCCTGCGCAGGTTCGACCTGGAACACACCTTCCGCCTGTTCAAACAGACCCTCGGCTGGACCGCCCCGAGACTGCGCAGCCCCGAGGCCGCCGATCGATGGACCTGGCTCGTGATCGCCTGCCACATCCAGCTCCGGCTCGCCCGCCAACTCACTCAGGACCTCCGCCGTCCCTGGGAACGCCCCACCGCCCCGGACCGGCTCACCCCAGCCCGGGTCCGCCGCGGATTTCGGTACCTGCGCCCGAAAACCACCCGACCGGCCAGTGCGCCGAAACCCGCCACAGCCGGCCCAGGTCGCCCGCCAGGGTCGAAGAACCGCCTACACGCCATCCAGCACGACGTCGGAAAGACCACCAAACGAGACAAGAACCTCAAGGATCGCAAACAGCGATGAAGGTTAAATAACAAGCTAAAAGCGGGCGGCGAGGTGCTCGCCCCCGCGGCTCTCCTGCCGGACCAGCCGATCCTCGGCGGGCGGCGCCGGCCAGAACTGCAGCAGGTACTGCTCCTCGGAGTCCTCGTCGTCGTCGCCCTCGGCGAAGTCCCAGCCGTATGCGCAGTAGCGGGCCCGGTAGTCGCGTTGCTCGAGGTCCAGCCGCCAGCTTCGCGACATGTCCCACTGCAGCAACCACGTCTCGGCGGTGGCGGGCCGGAACGACACCTCCACGACGTCCTCCCAGAACGCGGCGAGCGGTGGATCCTCGTCATGACGTTCGACGGTGAGCGGCACGTGCCCCGTGTGCGTCGCGGTCTTCAGGAACAGATAGCCCGGCTCGGCCGCGCCGCACAGCCCGTTGCGCTGCCCCACGAACGGCCAGGGATCGCCGTCCCGGTCCGCCGGGGCCCGGCTGTCGACGTACATCTGCCCGTAGGCGATCGCGACGTCGTCGTCGACGAGCACCACCATGACCACATTCTGCCTGCCACACGGTCCAGCCGGTGGCCCAACCGCGTTGACGGGCCACGAACATGACCGCATAGTGATCGCGGCCCGGGTCAGGGTGGGGTGCGGCGTGGTGGAGCTAACGCTACCGCGCTCCCGGTCGGGGCATCGGATCTTGGTCGACTGCTACATCCAGGTCGACGGACCGGTTGGACCTGCCGATCGGCAGCGTATCCGTACAGTGTCGGGTTGTCGTCCGAGACGGCGGGACGCGTGTGAACATGCTTATTGTCGGCGGCCGTGAAGAGACTCCTCGCGGTTGAGCACGTACGGGTGCATCTGCTCATGATCTATGCGGTCGCGCCGGTGTACGCCGCGGTCATCTGGCTGCTCACCGGGGCGGGACCGGCCGCCAGCCTCCTGCCCGTCGCGGCGGCCGTGCTCGTCATCTGGGGGATGGGGGCGTTCGTGGTGCTGCGGGTGATGGGGCCGCAGCGGTACGTCGAGGAGCTGGCCGAGCTGGAGGCCGGCCGCGGCTGGGTCAGGTGGAGCTACGACGAGGCGCAGTGGGCGTCCGCCGTCGCGGCCGAGCGCGCCCGCCGGCAGCGGCTCAACCGGCCCGCCTTCGTCGCGCTCGGTGTCGCCTGCTGCGTGGCCGTCGTGGTCTCGCTGGTGACCGAGGTGTCCACGCCGTTCGCGGTCCCCGCCCTCATGGTGCTCGTCGGCGCCGCCACGTGGCTGGTGCTGTGGCTCGGCGCCGGCGGGCCGGCGGCGCGGCGCGCCCGCGCGGGAGAGGTGCTGGTCGGGCGGCTCGGGGTGCTGCGGCGCCCGGGCACGTATGCGGCGTTCGCGCCCACCGGGGCGCTGACCCGCGTGGAGCTGGTGGGCACGGCGCCGATGCGGATCGTGTTCACCGCCACCCGGTTGGCGCAGCCGCCGTGGGCCTACTGGATTCGCGAGCAGATGGCCGACCTCGTCGTGCCGGCCGGGCGGGCGGACGAGGCGCGGGCGCTCGTGGAGCGGTTCCACCGAGAGGTGCTCAGCCGACGGTAGGCCGGCTTCGCGGGCCTGTCCAGGGCGGCCAGGATCTGACCTCAGTCGGACCGGGATCGAGGTTCGGGGGTGGCCGATGGGTCGAACGGACGCGAATGCCCTGAGCAGCCGAGCGCCGGACCGGTGGGGTCCGAAACGTGCTGATGGTCGATGTAGACGACTTGGTACACGATCATCGGGACGCCGTCATGATGCCGGGCAGGCGAGGGAGCGAGGATGTCCGTGTCCTGGTAAGGAGCCATTTCATCGTGGGTAGCGGTTCGTTTCGATGTGGTGCAGGACCGTGATGGCCTGCACCATGGCCGTGGCGCGGCGAGGGCAGCAGCGCAGCTTGGTCAGAATCCTCCAGCTCTTGAGCGTGGCCACCGCGCGTTCGTCGATGCCGCGGACACGGGCGTGGGCGCGGTTGACGGCGCGTTGCCGACGGGAAAGCCGGGCCCGGTGGCGGTGCCGTTTGAACGGCGTGCGGATCGTGCCGCCGGCGCCCTGGTAGCCCTTGTCGGCCAGCACTTTCGCGCCGTGGGCGGTGAGCGCGTCGATCAGGCCGTGCACGCGCGCGGCGGTGAGGTCGTGGACCGCGCCGGGCAGTGCTGGTGAGGCCCAGACGAGTCGTAGGCCGCGGTGATCGTGCTGACGCTCAAGTAGGCGGCGAAGCGGGTCACTTCGTGGTCGGGAGGGTGAAGCGGAAGGTCGAGCCCTCGCCGAGGGTGCTCTCGACGGTGAGGTCGCCGGTGTGGTCGCGGACGATCTGGCGGGCGATGGTCAGGCCGAGGCCGCTGCCGCCGGTGGCGCGGTCGCGGGCGGGGTCGGCGCGCCAGAAGCGCTGGAAGACGAAAGGCAGGTCGGCGGGGGCGATGCCGCAGCCGGTGTCGCGGACCTCGACGGTGATGTGGTCGGCGTCGGGGAAGGCGCGCAGTGCCACGTGGCCGCCGCGGTCGGTGTACCGGATGGCGTTGCCGATGAGGTTGCCGAGGACCTGGCGGAGACGGTCGTGGTCGGCGTGCACGGGCAGCGGGCCGGCGGTCTCCGCGGTCAGGCGGACGCCGGCGGCCTCGGCGACCGCGAGGTGCGCCACCCGGGCGGTGTCGACCAGGTCGGCCAGGTCGAAGTCGCTGCGGCGGTACGTGAGGTGCCCCGCCTCGGCGAGGGTCAGGTCCTGCAGGTCGTCGAGGATGCGGCGCTGCAGCTCGGCCTCGTCGTGCAGCGAGGCGAACAGCTCGCGGCTCGGCGGGACCAGGCCGTCCTGCAGCGCCTCGAGGTAGCCGAGCAGGTTGGACAGCGGGGTGCGCAGCTCGTGCGCGACGCTGGCGACGAGCCGGCGCTGGGCCTGCTCGGACGCCTCCAGCGCGGCCGCCATCCGGTTGAACGAGTCCGACAGCTGCCCGAGCTCGTCGCGGCCGCCCGAGGGCACGCGCGTGTCGAGGTGCCCGTCGGCGAGGCGCCGGGACGCGACGGTGAGGTCGCGGACGGGCAGGCTCACGTGCCGGGCGATGACGGCGGTGCCGAGGATGACGAGGATCAGCACGCCGCTGCCGGCGACGAGGCCGGGGCGGCTGATGAGGTTGGTCGCGTCGTCGGTGACGGCGCCGAGGTAGAGCTGCAGCGGCTCCGGGGTGAACGTCGCGACCCGCTCGCCGAACGCCTTGATCAGGCACTTCGCCTGGTCCTTCTCGGCTCGGCACGGCTTCACCGGCAGCTCGTCGTAGGGCTGCTCCGCCGCGCCGACGTCGCCGACCCGGGTGCCGCAGTCGTGGCTGTCCTCGACGCCGGTGGTGGCGTACGGGACGCCGAACTCGTTGAGGGTCACCGGCGGCGGGTCGACGTGCAGGTCGGTGAGGCAGCGCGCGAAGACGACCGTGCCGCGGAACAGGGCGATCTGCAGCAGCGTCTTCGTCTCGAGCTCGGTGATGCCGGTCTTCTGCTCGAGGGGCGTCCGCGGGGCCCCGAGCATCTCCGGCGGGAACTTGAGCGTCGGGCGGGAGTCGACGAGGGCGGGCGGGCTGACGACGGCCCGGGCGGCGCGGTTGGCGAGGTGGTCGCTGTCGACGGTGACCTGGCCGTACAGGTTGGTGAGCCGGATCCGCTGGTGGTTGGCGATCGACAGCCGCTGCACGGTCTTGTCGACGCCCGCCCAGGTGCCGTGGCGCAGGGCGTACGCCTGGATCTCCGTGACCGTGGTGACCTCGTTGCGGGTCGAGGTCTCCTGCGACTGCGCGATCTCCAGGGCGGTCAGCCGGATGCTCAGCCACGCGGTGACCCCGATCGCGATCACCGCGACCAGCAGCACCAGCCCGAACACCCGGAAACGAAAGCTCATGCGGATTCGTTCAGCCGGTAGCCGCGGCCGTACACCGTCTGCACGTAGCGCGGCTCGGCCGGGTCGGACTCGATCTTGCGGCGCAGGTTGACGACGTGGGCGTCGACGGTGCGTTCGGAGACGTCGCGCTCGAAGCCGAAGACCCGGTTGATGATCTCGCCGCGGGTGAAGACGCGGCCGGGATCGCCGGCGAGCAGCTCCAGGATGCCGAACTCCTTCGCGGTCAGCACGACCACGGTGCCGTCGACGCGGACCTCGAACCGGCCGGCGTCCACGATCAGGTCGCCGACCCGCAGCACCTGCTGGTGGCCGGGGCTGCCGATGCCGGAGCGGCGCAGCAGCGCCCGGACCCGGGCGGCGAGCTCCCGCGGGCTGACCGGCTTCGTCATGTAGTCGTCGGCGCCGAGGTCCAGGCCGAGCAGCAGGTCGTCCTCGGTCGAGCGGGCCGTGACCAGCAGGATCGCGACCGTCGACTCGGCCCGGATGATCCGGCACACGTCGAGGCCGTCGACCAGCGGCATCATGACGTCGAGGACCAGCAGGTCGGGCCGGCGCGACCGGCACTGTTCCAGGGCCAGCCGCCCGTTGGGGACGGTCAGGACGCTGTGGCCGTCCCGCTCCAGGTACAGGCGGATCAGCTCGGCCTGCTTCGGGTCGTCTTCGGCGACCAGGATCCGTGCGCTCATCGCCGATCATTGTCGCGCGCAGGATGTGAAGAACCTGCGAAACCTCCTTCGGGTTTCGATCCGGCGCACACTTCTTCATCAGTTCCCAACGACCGGCTCCGCACCATCACCGGCATGTGTGGATTCCTGGTCTTCATCAGCGCCTCCGGTGAGGTCGAGACCGACCGGCTCGCCGAGGCCCTCGAGCTGCTGCGTCACCGCGGGCCCGACGAGACGACGCTGCATGTGGAGGACGGTGCCGCGTTCGGCTTCCAGCGGCTCGCCATCGTCGACGTCGCGCACGGCCGGCAGCCGGCGTTGTGGGGCTCGTGGACGGTCGTGTTCAACGGCGAGATCTACAACTACCTGGAGCTGCGCGCGGAGCTGGCCCGCGACCACGCGGCGGTCTTCGCCACCGAGGGGGAGGCGGAGGTCCTCGCGGCGGCGCTGCACCACTGGGGGCCCTCGGCGGTGCGCCGGCTGCGCGGGATGTTCGCGATCGTGGCGCTGGACCGGGCGACCGGCACCGTGCACGCGTTCCGGGACCCGTTCGGCATCAAGCCGCTGTACCACCTGACGACGCCCGACGGTCTCTACCTGGCGAGCGAGAAGAAGGCGCTGCTGCCCTTCGCCGGCACCGGGACCCGCGTCGACACGGCGGCCCTGTCGCACTACCTGACCCTGCAGTACGTTCCGGAGCCGGAGACGCTGCACCCGTCGGTGCGCCGGCTGCCCGCAGGCCATGCTTTAACAGTACATGCGAAAAAAACGGAAATAAGCGCATACTTTCGGCACTCGTTGCGGCCGGCGCAGCGGCCGGACGCGATCACGGCCGTCCGCGACGCGCTCAGGGACAGTGTGCACGCCCACCTGCAGGCGGAGGTGCCGCTGGGCGCGTTCCTGTCCAGCGGCATCGACTCCACCGCCGTCGTCGCGCTCGCCCGCGAGAAACACCCGGACATCCACACGTACACCGTGGGCTTCGACGACGAACGCTACAGCGAGATCGAGGCGGCGACGGAGACCGCGGCCGCGCTCGGCGTCGGGCTGACCGCGACCCTGGTCCACGACGCCGACGTGATCGCCGAGCTGCCGCGCATCGTCTGGCACCTCGACGACCCCGTCGCCGACCCCGCGATCGTGCCGCTGTGGTTCCTGGCCCGCACCGCCGCCCGCGACGTCACCGTCGTGCTGTCCGGGGAGGGCGCCGACGAGCTCTTCGCCGGCTACGAGATCTACCGGGAGCCGGCCGCGCTCGCCGGCGTCGCCGGGCTGCCCGCCCCGCTGCGCCGCGGCCTGCGCGCCGTGTCGGCGGCGCTGCCGGAGGGGGTGCGCGGCAAGAGCTTCCTGGAGCGGGCCACCACCCCGATCGACGAGCGCTACTACGGCAACGCCCGCATCTTCGGCACCGCGGAGAAGGCCCGCCTCATGCGCGGGCCGGCCGATCCGCACACGACGGTCACGGCGCCGCTGTACGAGGCTGCCGCCCACCTCGACGACGTGGCCACCATGCAGTACGTCGACCTGCACACCTGGCTGCCCGGCGACATCCTCACCAAGGCCGACCGGATGTCGATGGCGCACTCGCTGGAGCTGCGGGTGCCGTTCCTGGACCGGGCCGTCTACGCCGCCGCCGCGCAGCTGCCGACGGAGCTGAAGCTGGCGAGGACGACGAAGTTCGCGCTGCGGGAGGCGATGCGCGGCATCGTGCCGGACGCGGTCGTCGACCGCCGCAAGCTCGGCTTCCCCACGCCGACCCGGGTCTGGCTGCGCGGCGAGATCGGCGTGTGGGCCGGCGACGTGTTCGCCGACGCCGCCGTCGACCACCTGCTCGACCTCGGCCACGTCCAGCGCCTCCTCGCGGCCCACCGCCGCGGCGACGCCGACCACTCCCGCAAGATCTGGACCGTGTTGATGTTCTGCCTCTGGTACGGCCAGCAGAACACTCCGTCGCCCCGGCCCTGCTCCCGCTCTGAGCGCATCCGGCCCACGGCGTGAACCCGCGGCGTGCTGCGCGCTACAGCGTGTCGCCGACGGTGGCGGCGACGGCGCGCAGCCGCTCCTCGGCCAGCGGCACCGGCGGCGCGCCCGAAGAGCCGGTCAGCGTGATGCCGAACAGGGTGCCGTTCGACTGCTTGGCCGCGGTCAGCACGCCGTCGGTGCCGTCCACGGAGTACACGCTCTGCTTGGTCACGGACATGAGCAGGAGCGGATCGTCGGCCCGCGCCCTGCCGTGCTGGACGCTCAGGTCGAGCCGGAGCCGCAGCCCCGGGTCGGACTCCACCAGGCAGCTGTAGGTCACGACCCCGCCCGCCTCCGCGCGTGGCCGTTCGCTCACCGCCGGCAACGGCGTCTCGAACAGCGTGGCGAGGGCCTGCCCGTCGACATGGCCGCAGGCGTCGCGCACCTCGGCGGCCGGCTTCGACGGGCGGGCCGCGTCGTCGTCCACGCTCAGGTTGTAGCTGCACGCGAACCCGAGCCCGACCGCCGCGACCGTGACGAGGACCTTCTGCCACGTCGGCCGCGCCCTCCGGCGCTCGCGCGCCGCCGCGATCCGCTCGGCGAGCAGCTCCCTGTCGATCACCCGTGACTCCCCGCGTCGCGTCCCCGCCCAGATCCGGGCCGCGATCACTATGCGGTCACGTTCACCGCCCGTCAACGCGGCGACGTGGACAGCTTCACCGATGCGGTCATCGAGGCGGAGGGCCGGGCGACATGACCTACCCGGACCTCCGCCGCCAGGTGCGAGCGGTCGTCGATCAGCACCTGAGCCGGTGGGCGGAGAACAATCGTCGGTGACGGCGGAACTTCACCCCGGTGAACGCTTGGCCGCCGGACTAGCATCACCGGCGTGCAGTGCGATGTGTGCGGCGATGCCATGTGCGATGGTGCGGCGTACGGTGCCACTGACCCGCTGTGGGGGACTTGGTGGTCCTGCCCGCGATGCTTCGCGACCGCAGTGGTCTGTGAGGGCGAGCAGCCGGGCCTGCCGCCATACCGGCCGCTGAAAGATCGGTGGACCACGTTCGAGGAGTGGCGTGGCGCATCGGTCGTGCGGCATGCTCTCGTGTTTGACACGCTGAGCGCCTGCGGACGATTCGACGCGACGTTCGTCGCGGAGAACTACAGCTGGAATCCGGACCACGGTGAGGCGTGCACGGAGTGCTGCCATGTCCTGCGTTCAGCCGAGCGGCACTGGCCGCGCGGGGTTCGCGGGCGGCCGTAGCACTGGTGTTTCCGCACTTTCGGTACATCGGCGGGCGGAGCTTCGTTGGAGAGGCTGCTGTGCAAGAGGTGGGGCATGGTGGAATGCGGACGAGGGTCGAGCTGATCGGTGGGCCGGACCAGGCGGAGCGGGTCCGGGAGGTCGCGGAGCTGCTGGTGGTGCTCAAGGAACACGGCGGCGACGACGCGGAGCGGGTGCTGCGGGCGGCGCCGCGCTGGCTGGCCGGCGCGTTCGCCCCGGAGCGGACGGTCGAGGAGGCCGAGGCGTGGCTCGTCCAGTGGCGGGCCGCAGCGGACAAGCTCGCCTTCGAGCGGGCGTCCGGTTGGACCGCGTCGAGCTGGGGGCACTGGTTCTCGGCGGAGAACGAGTTCTGGAGCGTCGGGGACGTCCGGGTGGACGCCGGTGGGCTTCGCGTCCTGGTGGACCTCGAGCACGACGACTACCCGGCGCCGTTCGAGGCGCTGCGGTGGCTGGCGCTCACGGGTGGGCTTCAGCTCCGCTGACCATCGTGGCGGTGATCACTTCGGGGTGAGCGGGGCGGATCGGCCCGCAGCGGCGGGGGCAGGCTGGTGGGCATGAGCGCAGCCGGGCAGGTCCAGAAACCGCGGAGGTTCGCGGCGTTGCGGAACAAGGACTGCCGGCCGTACCTGTTCGGGGCCGCGCTGGCCATGATGGCCGACAACATCGAGCACGTCATCACGTACTGGGTGCTGTGGGAGAAGTTCCATTCGCCCGCGTTGTCGGGGTTCCAGGTGATCAGTCACTGGGTGCCGTTCCTGCTGTTCTCCGTGTACTTCGGCTCGCTCGCGGACCGGTTCGACTGCCGGCGGGTCATCCAGGCCGCGCAGCTGCTCTTCGCCTCGGTGTCGGTGGCGTGGGGCGTGCTGTTCGTGACCGGGACGCTGCAGGTGTGGCACGCGTGCGTGCTGCTGGTGCTGCACGGGCTGGCCGGGTCGCTGTGGGGGCCGGGGGAGCAGCTGATGCTGCACGACTTCGTCGGCGACGAGGACCTGCCCAGCGCGGTCCGGCTCAACGCCACGTTCCGCAGCCTCGGGGTGCTGTTCGGGCCGGTCGTCGGGTCGGCGCTGCTGCTCGGGCTCGGGGCGACCGCCGGGATCTTCGTCAACGTGCTGTTCTTCCTGCCGCTGACGCTGTTCCTGTTCCGCACGAAGTTCACCGGGCACACACGGGACCACGGGGCGCCGCGGGCGCGGGTCGGGCTCGCGGAGTCGGTGCGGGTGCTGAAGGCCGTCGGCGGCAACCACACCCTGGTCAGCATGATCATCCTGGGTGGGCTGGGGTCGTTCTTCGTCGGCGCGTCGATGCAGTCCGCGATGCCCATCTTCGCCCACGACCTCGGGGCCGGGAGCGCGGCGAGCGGGGAGGGGATCGACGGGGCCAGCCTCGCGTACGGGGTGCTGCTCTTCGCCAACGGCGCCGGCGGGGTCATCGGCGGGATCCTCCTCGAGGCGACCGGCAGGATCAGGCCCACGGTCCTCGCCGCGGTGATCAGCACCGCCGTCTACGGCGTCACCAGCCTGTGCTTCGCGGTCACCACCAGCTACCCCCTGGCGGTGGCGCTGCTGCTGCTCGGCGGCGTGGCCAACCTCGCGTCGATGTCGATCGGGCAGACCGTCGTGCAGCTGCTCGCGCCGCCCGCCGACCGGGGCAGGGTCATCGGCGTCTACGGCGTGTCCGCGCAGGGGCTGCGGGCCGGCAGCGGCTTCACCGTCGGGCTGCTCGGCGCCGCGATCGGCGTGCACTGGTCGCTCGGGCTCAGCGCCGCCGCGCTCTGCGTCGGCACGGCGCTCGCCGGCGTGTACGCGTTGCGGGGCGGAAAATCGGTTCCGGTCGCCACGACCGTCTGAGATGATCGCCGGACCGTGCCGAGGAAGGGGGAGGAGACCGCCATGCGTTACCGCGTCGTCGTCCCCCAGTCCCGGCACGAGGTGATCCTGGTGTCTTCCCGCCCGCTGGTGTAAGCCCGCGCGGCTGCACCGGCCGGACCCTGCCCGTGTCGAGGCGGGGTAATCGCGCTGCCCTGTTCAGATTCCCTGAAAGGCCGCAGAGCCGTGCACACCAGAAGCCTGGACCAGACCCGCAACATCGGCATCCTCGCCCATGTCGACGCCGGCAAGACGACCACCACCGAGCGGATCCTGTTCCGCACCGGCGCCACGTACAAGCAGGGCGAGGTCCACGACGGCACCACCGTCACCGACTTCGACGCCCAGGAGCGCAAGCGCGGCATCACGATCTTCGCCGCGGCGGTCAGCTGCACCTGGGACGGCCACCGGATCAACCTCATCGACACGCCCGGCCACGTCGACTTCTCCGCCGAGGTGGAGCGCTCGCTGCGCGTCCTCGACGGCGCCGTCGTCGTGTTCGACGGGGTCGCCGGGGTCGAGCCGCAGACCGAGTCGGTGTGGCGGCAGGCCGACCTGCACCGCGTGCCGCGGATCGCGTTCGTGAACAAGCTCGACCGGGCCGGCGCCGACCTCGACGCCGCCGTCGGGTCCATCCGGACGCGGCTCGGGGTGACGCCGCTGGTCGTGCAGCTGCCCCTCGCGACGGGCGACGGCGTCGTCGACCTCGTGACGCGCCGCGCCTTCCGGTGGGTGGACGGCGTGATGGCCGAGACCGGCGTCCCGGCCGGCGCCGACCGGCACCGGCGGGCGCTGGAGGAGGCCGTCGCCGACCTGCACGACACGGCGATGGAGGAGTTCGTGGCCGACGGCGCACTCAAGGACGCCACGCTGCGCGACGCGCTCCGCGACCTGACCAACACCAGGGCCGGTGTCGTCGTGCTGTGCGGGTCCGCGTACAAGAACTGGGGCGTCGAACCGTTGCTCGACGCGGTCGTGGCCTACCTGCCGTCACCGCTGGACGTCCCGCCCGTCCACCCGGAGCGCCCGGCGACCCCGGATGCCCCGTTCGCCGGCCTGGTGTTCAAGGTGCACGCCGCGCCGACCGGGCGCCTCACGTACGTCCGCGTGTACTCCGGCGAGATCACGAAGGGAGCCACCGTGCTGGACACCGGCACCGGCCGCGCCGAACGCGTCGGCCGGATCCTGCACGTCCAGGCGGACCGGCACACCGACCTGGACGGCGCGGCCGCGGGCGACATCGTCGCGCTCGTCGGCGTCAAGCACGCCGGCGTGGGCGCCACCCTCTGTTCGCCGGATGCGCCGCTGGTACTGGAGGCCGCCTCGACCGCGGAGCCCGTCGTCTCCGTGGCGGTGGAGGCCCGCGTCGCCGGCGACACGGACCGGCTGTCGGTGGCGCTGGCCCGGCTCGTCGACGAGGACCCGTCCCTGTCGGTGCGCAGCGACCCGGAGACCGGCCAGACGGTGCTGTCCGGCCTCGGCGAGCTGCACCTGGAGGTGGCCGTGGAGAAGCTGCGCCAGACGGCCGGCGTGACGGTCAACGTCGGCCGTCCCCAGGTCTCCTACCGCGAGACCGTCGTGTCGGGTGTCGGCGGCGTGCTGTACAGGCACGTCAAGCAGGACGGGGGCGCCGGCCAGTACGCGCACGTGCTCATCGACGTCGCCCCGTCGGACGAGCCGTTCGCGTTCACGTCGGCGGTCGTCGGCGGGCGGGTCCCGAAGGAGTACGTGAAGGCGGTCGAGGCCGGCTGCCGCGACGCGCTGCTCGAAGGCCCGCTCGGCGGTCACCCGGTGACGGGCGTGCACGTGACGCTCGTGGACGGCCAGACCCACCCGAAGGACTCCTCCGAGCTGGCCTTCCGCACCGCCGGCCGGCTCGCCCTGCGGCAGGCGCTGGGGCAGAGCACCCTCGCGGTGCTCGAACCGGTCGCCGAGGTCACCGTGACCGCCCCGGACGACACCGTGGGCGCGGTCCTCGGCGATCTCGCGGCCCGCCGCGGCCGGGTCACCGACTCGACCACCCGGGCCGGGACCGTCGTCGTGACGGCGACGGTGCCGCTGGCCGAGCTGTTCGGCTACGCGACCCGGCTCCGCAGCCGCACCCAGGGCCGGGGCACGTTCACCACCCGGCCGGCCGGCTACCAGCAGGCGCCCGACGGCACCGGCTGAACGGCAAGTGGGGCGCCCACCGTATGGCGGGCGCCCCACGACGTCAGCGGCTCATCACCGAGTACAGAAAGCCGACGATCACCAGCACACCGATCACCCCGAAGAGGATCAGCGCGCCGGAACCGTTGGCGCTGGCGCCGCCGTCCTGGAACTCGGACGTTTCGGGCTCTTCGTCGGAAGTCACGGGATCTCCCTATTCGGACTTGCGGGACATCCTAGCGTGGCCCGGCGACCTCCAGGAGATCAGACCCTCCGTTCGATCGGCAGCCGGGCCCTGGTGAGCAGGCCGGTGCTCACCATCGCGACCAGCGGGACGACCAGCACCGCCACGACCACGTTCAACCAGGGCACCACCAGCGGAAACAGCGCTTCGCTCGGCCACTCGGTCAGCGCCTTGCGGTTGAGCGCGGCGAGCACCGCCCACCCGGCGCCGAACCCGGCCACGGCCCCCAACAGTGAGCCCACCCCGGCAATCACCCCGGCCTGGCTCAGCGTCAACCGGCGGCGGACCCCCGGTGAGGCCCCGACGGCGCCGAGCGTGGCGAGGTCCGGGCGGCTGTCAACGGCCGCCAGGCCGGTGGCGATGCCCGCCGCGCCGAGCGCGATGACGCCCGCGACGATCGCGAGGACGACCAGGGTGACCGTGGAGTCCGGCTTGTACGGCGCAGCCACCGACCCGTGGTAGTTGTTGCCGAGGGCCTCGGCGGCGGCGTTGAACGCGCCCATCTCGGCCCGGGTCGGCATCCGGCTGGTGGCCACGACGATGCCCTTGACCTCCACGGCCAGCCCGGCCTTGGCGACGGCCTCCGGCGAGATCGCGACGAAGATCCGGGAGACGGCGGTCGTGCTGACGTAGCCGGGGACGGTGACGGTGTGCCGGTCCCCGTCGGGGTCGTCCTTGCTGGGCACGGCCAGGATGACCTTGCCGTCCTCGACCAGGTCGGGGTCGGCGACGACGACGCCGCCGGCGCGCAGGGTCGCCTCGGCCCGGGCGAGGTCGTCACCGGTCGCGGCGGAGACCACGCCCACCGTCGAGCCGTCGTCGACGATCGTGGTCGCGTTGCCGCCGCCGCTCATCATGTACGAGTCCTGGCGGCAGCGCGGGTCGCGGGCCGCCTTGCGCTCCTGCTCCTTGGTCGTCTCACCCTGCCGGTACGGGCAGCGCCGGTGCGCCGGCTTGACCGGGGTGATCCAGCACGAGGCGTCGGCCGTGGCCGGCGGGGCGCACCCAGGCCCCCGCAGCTCGACGGTCCGGGTGACCGGCAGCGTCGCGGTCGCCGCCTCGACCAGCCGCGGCGTCGGCAGCGGCTCCGCCCGTTCGCCGTGGTTGCCCCACCCGCGGGTGATGTCCGCGTACCCGTCGGGCAGCGCCTTGACCTGCATGTCGAGCTGCCGCTGCACGTCGCTGGCGAAGATCACGCCGATGGTGACCGCGCCGAGCACGGCGGCCATGACCGCGGAGATCGCGGGCGCGGTCGAGGACCGGTTGCGGGCCAGGTCCCGCACCGCGATGCGGGGCGCCAGCGGCAGCCGCCGCCCCAGCCGGGCGAGCAGCCCGACCAGCGACGGCGTGCACACGACCAGGCCCAGCTCGGCGAGGACGAGGCCGGCCATGACGACGGTCGAGTCGATCGCGGCGACCCCATACCCGGCGACGCCCGCCCCGGCGGCGATGGTGCACGCCCCGACGACCAGCCAGCGGCGGCCGGGCCCGGTCCGGTTGCGCCGGCCGGCGAGGGCGGCGACCACGTCGGTGCGGGCGGCCGTGAACGCCGGGACGAGCGCCGCGCCGACCCCGGCGACGAACGCGAGCGCGGCGATGCCGAGCAGCGCCAGCGGGAAGACCCGGTAGCCGCCGGCCCGGGCGTGGGAGACGTGCTCCTCGAACACGCCCCGCAGCGCGAACGCCGCGACGATCGCGACGGCCGTGCCGGCCACCCCGGCGACGACGCCGAGGAGCACCCCGTCGGCGAGCACGATGCGGCGCAGCTGCGCCGGCGTGCCGCCGTTCGCGGCGACGAGCGCCAGCTCGCGCCGCCGGCGGCGGGCGCCGACCGCGAACGCCGGCCCGGCGAGCAGCACGACCTCCAGGACGCCGAGGCCGAAGACGAGGATGCCGAGCCGGAACACCTCGCCGTCGCTGGTGTTCCACGACGGCGCGCCCGGCGGCGGGTCGAGCACGACGGCCCTGGACCGCACCACGATCCCGTGCTGGTTCAGCGCCTTCACCTGCTCCCAGGTGACCGGGCCGGGCGCGTCGAGGAGCCACATGGTGCTGCCGGCCGGCGCCTCCACGGGCAGGGTGCCGGCCGGCAGCACGGCGAGCGGGGTGAGGTTGTCGGGGAACTCGATCTCGGCGGCGACCCTGACGTCGCCCCGGTCCCGCAGCCGCACGGTCCCGCCGAGCCGCACGCCGAGCAGCTCCATGGCGGCCGCGTTCAGGGCGATCTCGGCGCTCGTGGCGGGCGGCGCGCCGCGCAGGACCGACACCTTGCCGCCGTACGAGGCGTCGGCGAGGTCGAGCTGGTGCCCCCGCAGCTTCTGCTCACCGGTCGAGCCGGTCAGGTGCACCTCGCGCTCGTCGATCCGGACGAGGCGGGACCCGGCGGGCAGCAGCGCCAGCAGCCCCTCGGCGGTCGGGTTCGACGGACCACCGTCGCCCGCGCCCATCATGCCGTAGCCCTGGACGTCCTGCGTGATCGTGCCCGCGTACGGCCAGTACACCGACGCGTCGAACCGGCCCAGTTCCCGGTCCAGCTGCTCGGCCGGGGTGAGGGTGAACATGTCGTAGGTGACGGCGGCGAACGACAGCCCCAGGACCGGCAGCAGGATCAGCGACAGCACGAGCGCGGTGCGCCCCTTCGCCCGGCGCGCCTCCCGCCGGGCGATCCGCAACGACACCAACCACCCGCTCACGCCGCCACCTCCGCTGCGCTCCGGCGCCGGCCTGAGCCGACCGAGACGCTTCGCTGGCCGCTCACGACGCCACCTCCACTGCGCTCCGGCGTCCGCGTGAGTCAGCCTGGCCGCTCACGACGCCGCCCCGTCCAGCAGCTGCTCCGGCTCCGCGAGGGGGCCGGAGGTGTCGACGACGACCCCGTCGCGCAGGAACACCACCCGGTCGGCCCAGGCCGCGTGCCGGGCCTCGTGGGTGACGAGCACCCCGGCGGCGCCGGCGTCGACCTTCGCGCGCAGCAGCCGCAGCACCGCCTCGCCGGTGGTCGAGTCGAGCGCGCCGGTGGGCTCGTCGGCGAGGATGAGCCGCCGCTCGCCGACGAGCGCCCGGGCGATCGCGACCCGCTGCTGCTGCCCGCCGGACATCTCGTCGGGGAAGCGTTGGGCGTACCCCTCGAGCTCCACCTCCGCCAGGGACGTCAACGCGGCCCGCCGGGCCCGCCGGACCCCGGCGCCGTCCAGCTCCAGCGGCAGCGAGATGTTCTCCGCCGCGGTGAGGCTCGGCAGCAGGTTGAGGTCCTGGAACACGTAGCCGATCCGGCGCCGGCGCAGCGCGGCCAGGGCCTTGCGGCCGAGCCCGCCCAGGACGGTCCCCTCGACGGCGACCTCACCCCGGGTCGGCGAGTCGAGCCCGCCGGCGAGGTTGAGCAGCGTCGACTTGCCCGACCCGGACGGCCCCATCACCGCGATCAGCTCACCCGGCCGGACCGTCAGGGACACGCCGCGGACCGCGTGGACCGTGGCCTCCCCGTGCCCGTGGGTGCGGTGCACGTCCCGAAGCTCCAACACGCTCATGTCGTCTTCTCCGTCTCCTTCTCCGGAACGGGTGCCGCCTGCGGGGCCGGCGTGGGAAGGGGTGCGTGCCGGGCGAGGCTGGCCTCGCAGTGGTCCAGCCACCGGACCTCGGCCTCCGCCTGGAAGATCATCGACTCGAGGACGAGCCGCCACGACAGGTCGGCCGGGCCGCTCGCGCGCTGCTTCATCCGCGTGTACTCCTGCAGCATCCGCACCGTGGCGGTCCGCTGCTTCTGGATGATGCCGGGCACGTCGACGCCCGGCGTGGTCAGCGCGAGCGCCAGCTTGATCGCCAGCTCGTCGCGGGGCCGGTCGCCGCGGCCGATCGGGGTGGCGAACCACGCGGCGAGCTCGGCGCGCCCGGCGTCGGTGATCTCGTACGGCCGCTGCCCCCCGTCGTGCTCCGGCAGCGACCGGACGAGCTCGTCGCGTTCCAGCCGCGACAGGGTCGTGTACACCTGTCCGATGTTCAGCGGCCACGTCCCGCCGGTGGACTCCTCGAACGAGGTCCGCAGCTGGTAGCCGTACATCGTGCCGCGCTGCAGCAGCGCCAGCAGACCGTACTTGATGGACATGGATACGGAGTATGCATACCCGGTATGCCTTCCCGCAACCCGTTCGCCGCGGGTCGGAATGGACGGCTAGGGTCGGTGCCCATGGGGGAAGAGATCGACATCCGGCTCGACGACGGGCGCACACTGCACGCGTACGACACCGGCAAGGGCGACCTCGTGGTCCTGTGGCACCACGGCACACCCAACACCGGGGCGCCGCCGTCGCCGCTGTTCGACGTGTCCGAGCCGCTCGGCATCCGCTGGATCGCCTACGACCGGCCCGGCTACGGCGGATCCACCCCGCGGCCCGACCGCAGCGTCGCCTCCGCCGCCGGTGACGCCGCCGCGGTCGCCGACGCGCTCGGGGTCTCGCGGTTCGCGGTCATGGGGCACTCCGGCGGCGGCCCGCACGCGCTCGCCTGCGCGGCACTGCTGCCCGACCGGGTCACCGCCGTCGTGAGTATCGCGGCGCTCAGCCCGTACACGGCGGACTCGGACTACTTCGACGGCATGGCCGACGGGGGCGTCGCGTCGCTGCGGGCCGCCCTCGACGGCCGCGCCGCCAAGGAGGCGCACGCGGCCCGCCCCGGCGACGGCGCCGACATCGGCTTCAACCCCGCCGACTGGACCGCGCTGGACACCGACTGGTCCTGGTTCCAGCAGGTCGTGGCGGCCGGCGTGGCGCACGGCCCGGCGCCGCTCGTCGACGACGACCTGGCGTACGTGCGGCCGTGGGGCTTCCCGCTCGCCGCCGTCACCGCCCCGGTCCTGCTCATGCACGGCGCCGCCGACCGGATGGTGCCCAGCGTCCACGCGACCCGCCTCGCCGCCGCCCTGCCAGGCGCTCCGGCCGCCCCGGCCGCTCCGGGTGCCCCTGGTGCCCCGGCCGCCTCGGGTGCTCCGGCTGCCACCGTGCGCATTGTCGCGTCGGAAGGCCACATCACCGTCATGCGCCACGCCCACACCGCGCTGCACTGGCTGCGATCGGAGGCCACCCCGTGACCGACCGCACCCGCCAGGGCGTGACCGACCGGACCCGCCAGGGCTACGTCCTGACCGGCGACGCCACCCGCGTCGACATCGGCCGCGTGCACCAGTGGCTGTCGGAGGAGTCCTACTGGGCCCTCGGCCGCGAGCGCGACGTCATCGCCCGCTCGATCGCCGGCTCGCTGCCGTACAGCGTCTGGCACGACGACACCCAGGTCGCCTTCGCCAGGACCGTCACGGACGGCGCCACCTTCGCGTGGATCTGCGACGTGTTCGTCGACACCGCCCACCGCGGCCGCGGTCTCGGCCAGTGGCTCGTCGACAGCATCGTCGAGGACCTGTCCGCCGCCGGCCTGCAACGCTTCCTGCTCGCCACCCGGGACGCCCACGAGGTCTACCGCCGCTCAGGCTTCGAACCGGTCGCCGGCCCCGGCCGCTTCATGGAGATCGACCGCCGCCCCACCCGCGCCGCCATCCTCGCCGCCCTCCCGGACGACCAGCCTTCCCCGTGAATCGTTTGCCGCCGATGTACGACGCGAGCCTCCCGCCACGCCCATAGCGCCCCCTACCGACCGCCGCGGAAACCGTGCCCGGACGCGCCTCACCCCAGAGTCCACGACGCGCACCGGGGCACCGCGCGCCCTGCCAGCCTCGTTGCGCGCACCGGATGCCGTGCGCGCCCTGCCGATCGGGCGGGGCGGGTGCGGCGATCGGGTGCGGCGGGTGCGGGCAGCGGGGCGGGTGCGGGCAGCGGGGCGGGTGCGGCGATCGGGCGGGGCGGGTGCGGGCAGCGAGGCGCCGTAGCTGGTCATCGCCGACCGGTCGTAGCCCCCGGCAGCGGTGGCCCCCGCAGCGGTGCAGGAACGGCTCACCGAGGTGCAGCAGCGCCCCCCGGCGGCGGTGCAGGAGCGGCTCACCGAACGGCTCCCGGCCGGTGCGCCAGTACGCAGGCCGGGGGCGGCAGCTCGGATTCGTGTCGCTGACCTGCGTGGTACTACGATGGGTCGCGGCGGATCGCTGTGTGTGAGGGCGATTTGCAGGCATGATGTACGGTCGGTTCAAGCGGAGTGCCCGCCGCCGGGGTCACTCCTCGCCGAGCAACGTGGTGATGTAGCGGGCGATCGTGGCGACGGTCTGCGGTGGCGGTTTCACGAACTCGATGCCGACCTCGCCCGCAGTGTCGGTGTCCAGGTGCCGCACCGCGCGGCCCTGCAGGCGGAGCCGTTCGGTGCCGAGCGTCAGGGTCAGATCGACCACGGACTCCAGCGGCGGCCGCCAGCCGGACTTCGCCGCGCAGCGCAGCCCGGAGACGCTCAGGTCCAGCAGGTCCGCCTCGGCCTGCATGGTGCCGTGGCCGAGCAGGACGGTGCCCTCGACGGCGGCGCGGTTGTGGCGGCGGCGCTCCAGGCGGTCGGTGACCTGCGCCAGGCTCTCGATGCGGGAGATCGCGGTGCGCACCGCGCCCACGAGCTGCTCGACCGACGCGCGCTGGCGGGCGGCGACCGCGGTGAGCTCGGCGGTGGCGCCGCCGACGGCGTTGACACCCTGGCTCATGTCGGTGATCACGCCGGCCATGGCGGCCGCGTCGGCGCCGAGGGCCTCGACGGTGCTGGTGATGTCGCCCGTCGACTCCTTCGTCTTCGTCGCCAGGTTCTTCACCTCGCCCGCCACGACGCTGAAGCCGCGGCCCGCCTCGCCGGCGCGGGCCGCCTCGATGGTGGCGTTGAGGGCGAGGAGGTTCGTCTGGCCGGCGACGCCCGCGATCAGGTTCGCGATCCCGTCGACCCGGCCGAGGCTGGTCGTGACGGCTTGGATCACGGCGTCGGCGTCCGCGGCGCGGTTCACGACGGTGCGGGTGACCCGGTCCGCGGTGGTCGCCTGCTGCTCGATCGCGTCGGCGGCGGTGAGCACGTCGGCGGCGTCGCTCATCACGGTGCGCAGCTCGGCGAGCGCCGACGCGCTGGTCTCGTCGATGACCTCGCCGGCGCGGCGGCGGACGGTCTGCTCGGCCAGCTGCTGCCGCACGTTCGTCGTCAGCAGCTGCGCCTCCTTCGTCGCGCGCTCCTCCGCCAGGCTGCGCTCCTGCTCCTGCAGCGAGTCGAGCATGGCGTCGACGGCCCTGCCGAGGACGGCGATGTCGTCGGTGCCGGTCGGGTTGATCCGCAGCTGGTGGTCGCCGGAGGCGATGATCTGCTCGGTCGTGCGCCGCAGCGGCCCAACCCGTCGGCGCAGCGCCGCCCGTACCCCCCACAGCATCCCGATCACGAGCAGCACGGTCGCGACCGCGACGAACGCGAACAGCTTCACCGCGGTCGCGCTCGCCGCGGCGTGGATCGGCCGGGCCCCGACGACCTCCAGCACGATGCTGTCGCCGTTCACGGAGTCGATGACGGCGTCGACCGCGATGTGGTCGGCGCCGAGGACCTTGGTGGTGATGCGCAGGTCGCCGAGCTCGCTGTGCAGCGCCGGCTGCGGGTCGGCGCCGGGCCGGGCCCGCGGGGCGAGCCGCAGCGGCAGGTCGAGGGCCTTGGCGAGGCGCGCCACCCGGGCGTCGTCGAGGCGCTTGAGCATGATCATGCCACCGGACGGGGCGCCCTCGCCGCTGCTCAGGAACGTGCCGACGCCGCAGAAGAGGTACGGCGCGTCCGCCGACACCACGCCGCACCGCGACACGCCGGGCGCGGCGGACGGGTCGAACAGCTGCTTGAGCACCGCCGGGTCGCGCAGCTGCGGCGGCGGGGTCCCGTGCGTCGGCTGGTCGGTGGTCATGCCGCCGACCCGCAGCGTGCCGTCGACGCCGATGCCGAACATGCCGTCGATGTCGTTGGCCGAGCTCTGCGCCTCGGGCGGGAAGTCGGCGGCGAAGCCGGCCTTGTCGCTGTCGCCGACGTCGTGGTAGGCGTTGTCCCACACGGCGTTCGTGGCGCCGAACGCGGTGAGCAGCGCCGCCTGCGAGTTCAGCCCGATCCGGATCCGGTCGGCGTCCTGGGCGACCTGGCGTGCCTCGAGCCGTTCGAACGCCCCGGTGGTGATCAGCTGCATCACCAGGAACGCGACCGCGAGACCGGCGAGCCCGCCCGCCGCAGGAAGCAGCAGGCGGGTCCACCGGCGTACGTTGGGACCCACGATGACCAGTTCGGCACCGGGCGTCCGGACCTTATGCGATCACGGTCCTGGAGATGCTGAGCGCGGTCTCGTAGGCGGCGGCGGCGTCGTCGCCGGGCTTCAGCTGGGGCGCCAGATCCTGGGACACGTAGATCACCTCGTAGGTGTGGCCGACCACCGGGCCGGGCCAGGCGCCCGGGCGGAACGTGAAGGGCGGCTGCACCGGCCCCTTGCCGCCGTCCACCGGCACGATCGACCAGAGGACGGCGTCGCCGGGGGCGACCCGCCCGTTGCCGCTCCGCGCGTCCAGCAGCCAGATCCGGTCCAGGGACAGGGCCGGGCAGCTGCCCCGCGCCTCCGTGACCTTGAACGTGGTGCCGGCCAGCTCCATCACCCACGACGACGCGCACGAGGACGGCAGCACGCGGGGGACGGACGGCACCGACACGGGCGGTGTCGTGCCGGCCGGCGGCACGGTCCCGGCCGGTGTCGGTGTGCCCGCCGGCTCCTCGGTGGCACCGGGGGTCGCCGTGAGGCTGCCGATCGGCGTCGGCGCGCCGGCGTCCTGCCCGGGCCGCACTCCCGCAGACGCCGCGTAGACGCCGAGGATCGTGACGACCGCCGCCGCGAACGTGGCCACGGCCGCGAACCGGCGCCGCGACCGGCGGGGCGCCAGCGTGATCACGTCGGCGGTGTCGTCCTGCACGCGGGGGCGGCCGGCGCGCCGGACCACGTCCGCGAGGTCACCCTCGACGTCGTTGTCGTCGCCACTGTACGAGAGATCGGCGTACGCGCGCCGGATCAGTTCTCTGGTCGGGTCGGTCTGGTCAGGCATCGCCGCTCGCCTCCGTGAACTGCTGGAACCGCTGCACGTACGGTTGAAGGAGCTTGCGCAACGCCGACACGTGGCTGCGGACCGTCGACTCGCTCATGTCGAGCAGCCGCGCGATGTCCGCCGTGGTGTCGTCGTGCAGGAAGAACAGCAGCGCCACCTGCCGGCGGCGGGCCGGCTGCGCGTCGATCACGCGCCGCACCGCCTGCACCAGCCCCGTGCTGTCCGTGACCCGGTCCAGGTCACTGTCGGCCCGTCCGACGTCGTGCTGGTCGTCGAGCAGCTCGAACCGGGCGTCGAGCACCGCCACCCGGCGCACGTAGTTCTTCGCGGTCGTCAGCGCGTACGCGCGTCGTTGCGCGTCGGCGAGCCGCCGCAGCTGCGGCCAGCGCTCCAGCATCCTGGCGAAGCTCTCCGCGGTCGCCTCGACACCGAGCTCCCGACCGGCGAACGCGCACATGAACCGCTGCACCCCCGGCGCGTCCCGCCGGTAGAACTCGGCGAAGTCCGGGGGTGCCACCCCGAGTTCGTGCGTCGTATCGATCATCCGATCCTCCCTCCTTCAGGGAGAGCACCGGACGCCGGAATCCGTCCAACCGCTACGCCGGGCAGTTCGCCTTCAGCAGCTGCCCCGCCGAGCGGCGGAAGTCCTCGATGCCGGCCACCGGCGGGTCGACGCCCCCGGCGAGGCGGTCGGCCTCGTCGATCTGCGCCCGGGCGAGGTCGCAGTTGCGGTAGGACGCCTCCGACGAGCCCCACACGTAGCGGACGCGCGCGATGTAGACCTCGCCGAGGTTGGCGTAGGCGTTGCCCTCGGTCCGCTGCCGCGCGAGCCGTGCCGTGTAGATGGTGACCAGCTCCTGCGACTCCTCGCGCAGCTGTCTGAGATCGCCCGTCTGGTGGTGTACGGACACCGCGCTGGTCAGCAGGATGACCCGCACGTCCTCGGGCGCGGGCCGGCCCAGCGCCAGGTCGATCGCTGTCCGTGCGTCGGCGATGATCCCGGACGCCGCCAGGGCCTGCGCCGTGAGCGCCAGGTCGACCGGCGAGACGTGCTGCGGGCCGAGCTCCTTGATGAGCTCCCAGGCGTCGATCGCGTGGACGCCGAGCTGCAGCGACGCCGCCTGCCGGTCACCGGCGTCGCCGCGCAGGGTGCTGTCCAGCTCGCCGAGCTTCGTGATGTCGTCGCGCAGCCTGGCCCGCAGGTCGTCCGCCCGGCCCTGGTCGACGCGGTTGTTGCCGGCGTTCGCCGCCCACAGGGAGACGACCACGGCCAGCACGGCGACGACGGCCGAGCCGATCGTGAGGATCTTCTCGGTGCGCGGCCACACCGAGCGCGCCTCGTCCCGCGGCGCCGGCTCCGGGCCGGGATCGGGCGTCGGCTCCGGATCCGGCGAAGGCTCGGGCTCCGGCGACGGTACAGGCGAAGGCGCGGGCGAAGGCGCGGGTACGGGCGAAGGCGACGGCGAAGGCGCGGGTACGGGCGAAGGCGCGGGTACGGGCGAAGGCGCGGGTACGGGCGAAGGCGCGGGTACGGGCGAAGGCGCGGGTACGGGCGAAGGCGAAGGTACGGGTACAGGCGAAGGCGCGGGTACGGGCGAAGGCGACGGTACGGGTACAGGCGAAGGCGCAGGAGAAGGCGTGGGGTCGGGCTCCGGACCCGGCGGCGGATCGGTCAGCACAGGCGGCGTGGTCATGCCGACCGTCCCAGCTTGTCGGCCGCCCGCTCCAGCTGCAGCCGGGCGATCTGGATCGCGACCTGGTCCATCGCCGTGCTGCGCCGCGCCGGGGCGATCACCTGCGCCGAGCCCACCACGTCCTCGATGCGGATGAAGATGATGACGCCGTCGGCGGCGAAGCGGCCGTCCTGCTCCTGCCGGATCGCGACCGACAGCACCTCCGAGTCGGTGGTGTTGCCGTTGGACCGCAGCAGCTCGATCTCCTTGAAGGACAGCTCGATCCCACCGCCGAGGTCGACCGGCTCGTCCTCGCAGTCGCCGATGTTGTCGCGGAGCTCGTCGAGGAAGTCGGCGGCCGCGTCGGAGTCCTCATACGCGGCCAGCGACACCGACGCCTGCGTCTCCGGGCTGCCGGGGTGGTCGAACTTGCGGACCGCGGTCGCGTCGGCGGTGGTGTCCGGCTCCTCGTCGCACGGCCAGACCCCGCTGCCGCCGCCGCTCATGGTCTTCCAGCCCGGCCCGATGTCGTCGGCGGCGATCAGCGCCTTCTTCAGCTGGCTCTCGGTGAGCGACGGCCGGGCCGCCGTGGTGGTCCGCTTCACCGACGGCGTCTTCGTCGAGGTCGAAGTCGGGCGGTCCGTCGTCGGTGCCGCCGTGGCCCGGGCGGTGGGCGCGGAGGAAACCGGGGTGGCGGGAGCGGGGGACGCGGGAGTGGTGGCGGGGCCGGGACCCGGTGGAGCGCCGCCGCACGCCCCCAGCACCCCCACCAGCGCGACCGTCACCGCCATGACCGCCGCGCCCCGGGCCCCACCCACCACCTTCGCCTCCCACCCGTCAGGCTTACCTTTGACGGTAAGGATGGGATCGACAGATGTACACAGGGCGAACGGTCAGTCACGCATCGTCGGTCAGCTATCGGTCGGTGCCCAGGTGGGCCATCATCGGCGCCGGGTAGCGCGAGCCGTGGGCCGAGTCCGCCGGCACGGCGGCCTCGATCGCCGCGAGATCCGCGGCGGTGAGCGGGACCGGAACCAGGGCCTCGGCGAGCCGCTCGCGGGTCCGCGCGCCGACCAGCGGCACGATGTCGGCGCCCTGCGCGGCGACCCAGCCGATCGCCAGCTGTGCGACCGTGACGCCCTTCGCGGCCGCGACGGACCGCAGCGCCTCGACCAGGGCCAGGTTGTGGCCCACGTTCTCGGGTGCGAAGCGCGGGCCGTGCGCCCGGAAGTCCCCCGCCGCGAGCGGGCGGTCGGCGCGCCAGTGGCCGGACAGCAGGCCCCGGGACAGCACCCCGTAGGCGGTCATGCCGATGCCCAGCTCGCGCAGCACCGGCAGCACCTCGTCCTCCACGCCGCGGGACAGCAGCGAGTACTCGATCTGCAGGTCCGCGATCGGGTGCACGGCGTGCGCGCGGCGGATGACGTCGGCGCCGACCTCCGAGAGGCCGATCTCCCGGACGTACCCCTCCTTGACCAGGTCCGCGATGGCGCCGATGGTCTCCTCGATCGGCACCGCGGGGTCGAGGCGGGCGGGGCGGTAGACGTCGATGTGGTCGACGCCGAGGCGGACCAGGGTGTACGCGAGGAAGTTGCGGACCGCGGCGGGGCGGGTGTCCATGCCGCCCCACGCGTTGTCGGGGCCGCGCAGCGCGCCGAACTTGACGCTGAGCCGGACCTTGTCGCGGTCGCCGGGGCGCAGCGCGTCGCGGATGAGCAGCTCGTTGTGGCCCATCCCGTAGAAGTCGCCGGTGTCGATCAGGGTCACGCCGGCGTCGATCGCGGCGTGGATGGTGGCGATGCTCTCGGCGCGGTCCGCCGGGCCGTACATGCCCGACATGCCCATCGCGCCCAGCCCGATCACGGGGCCGTTCATGTTGTGCTCCATGCCTCGACACTGCCCCGGATGGAGGGCGACACACAGCGGAGCGCTTTTCGTAGGAGCGGCGGTCCCTGGCTGCGCGGCCCCGCGAGCGGCGACGATGAAGGCATGCAGCGTGACGACCTCGCCGACTTCCTGCGCCGCCGGCGCGAAGCGATCCGCCCGGCGGACGTCGGGCTCGCGGAGGGGCCGCGAAGGCGCACCGCCGGGCTGCGCCGCGAGGAGGTCGCCCTGCTCGCCGGCATGTCCACCGACTACGTGGTGCGCCTGGAGCAGGGCCGCAGCGCGCAGCCGTCGGCGCAGATGCTGTCGGCCCTGGCCAGGGCGCTGCGGCTGACCGAAGACGAGCGGGACCACCTGTTCCACCTGGCCGGGCAGCAGCCGCCGCGGTCGCCGGGCGGGGCCACGCACGCGCGGGCGGGCCTGCTGCGGATGCTCGACCTGCTCGGTGACACGCCCGCGACGGTGGTGAGCGACCTGGGGGAGACCCTGGCGCAGAACCGGATGGCGACGCTGCTGTTCGGCGACCAGACCAGCTTCCGCGGCGACCGGCGCTTCCACGCGTGGCGATGGTTCACCGATCCGGAGTGGCGGCAGGTGTACCCGCGGGAGGACGCCGAGCACCACAGCCGGGTCACGGTGGCGGACCTGCGGGCGACCGCCGCCCGGCGGCACGGCGACTCGGACGTCGACGGGCTGGTGCACCGGCTGCTCGCGGCGAGCCCGCAGTTCGCGGCGCTGTGGGGCGAGCACGAGGTCGCGGTCCGCCGCTCCGACCGCAAGCGGTTGGTCAACCGGCAGGTCGGGGTCATCCACATGGACTGCGAGACGCTGGTGACGCCGGACCTGGGGCAGAAGCTGCTGGTGCTGACGCCGCAGCCGGGCACCGACGCCGCGGAGAAGCTGGCGTTGCTCTCAGTGGTCGGGTTGACACATTTCAGCGGATGAATACCCGCTGGTACCGACTTTCTTCGCGACTTTGATTGACATCCGACAGTTAACTTTCCTATCGTTTCAGCCACCTGTCATCGCGCCGGTGGCACCTCCTTCAGTGGTTGCGGGTATCCCACCCTGCCCGTTCGCCGCCGGCCGACCATCCGAAGGAGCACCCGTTGTCCTCCTCGTCCTCCTCCCCGGAATCCGGGGCCGCCCGCCCCGGACGCCACCGGGCCCGCCGGTCGGCCTTCGCCGCCGGTGCGCTCGCCATCGCCACCGCTGCTGCGGGTGGCGTCTTCGCCCTGGTCAACCAGGGTGCCGCCGATGCCGCCACGCTGCCCAACGGGTTCAAGAGCGTCGGCTACATGCCGTCGTGGGCCGGCAGCGCCAACAGCATCCAGTACAGCAAGCTGACCCACATCAACTACGCGTTCGTGCTGCCCAACAGCAACGGCAGCCTCCAGGGCCTCGACAACCCGTCGAAGCTGCAGTCGATCGTGTCGCTCGGCCACGCCGCGGGCGTCAAGGTCTCCATCGCCGTCGGCGGCTGGAACGACGGCAACGACTCCGGTTTCGAGGGCATGGCCGGCAACGCGACCGCCCGGACCGCGTTCGTCAACAACATCGTGAACCTGGTCAACCAGTACAACCTCGACGGCGTCGACATCGACTGGGAGTACCCCGACCCGGGCACCTCCGGCAACAACTACACCGCGCTCATGTCGCAGCTGAGCACCGCCATGCACAGCCGCGGCAAGCTTCTCACCGCCGCCGTCGTGTCCGAGGGCGGCACCGCCAACGGCGTGCAGCCGGCCGTGTTCGGCTACGTCGACTGGCTCAACATCATGGCCTACGACGGCGGCAGCCCGCACGCGAACTACGACTGGTCGATCGCGGCCGTGAACTTCTGGAAGGGCCGCGGCCTGCCGGCCTCGAAGGCGGTCCTCGGCGTGCCGTTCTACTCGCGGCCCGGCTACTACACGTACAGCGACCTCGTGGCCCGCGACCCGGCGAACGCCAACCGGGACTGCACCACGATCAACGGCGTCCAGGAGTGCTACAACGGCATCCCGACGATCAAGCGCAAGACCACGTGGGCCATGGCCAACGCCGGCGGCATCATGAACTGGGAGCTGTCCCAGGACACCAACACCAGCACCTCGCTGGTCAGCGCGATCTACACCACGGCCACCGGCGGCACCCAGCCGACCGGCGGCCCGACGACGAACCCGGGTGGCCGCACCGGCCGCATCACCGGGATCGCCGGCAAGTGCGTCGACGTCGCCGCCGCCTCCTCCGCCAACGGCACCGCGGTCCAGCTGTACACCTGCAACGGCACCAACGCGCAGAACTGGACCGTCGCGGGTGACGGCACGCTGCGGGCCCTCGGCAAGTGCATGGACGTCACCAGCGCCGGCACCGCCAACGGCACGAAGATCCAGCTCTGGGACTGCAACGGCACGGGCGCCCAGGTCTGGCAGTCGCAGTCCGACGGCACGCTGCGCAACCCCGTCTCCGGCAGGTGCCTCGACGTGACCGGCAACGTGTCTACCGACGGCACCCGCCTGCAGATCTGGGACTGCTTCGCC
Source organism: Dactylosporangium sp. NPDC050588 (assembly GCF_040654975.1). Taxonomy (NCBI): domain Bacteria; kingdom Bacillati; phylum Actinomycetota; class Actinomycetes; order Micromonosporales; family Micromonosporaceae; genus Dactylosporangium; species Dactylosporangium sp. NPDC050588. Next base: position 28,840 of record NZ_JBFAJA010000033.1, read on the forward strand.
GGCGCGAACCAGCGCTGGGTCCTGCCCTAGCAACTTGTGCGCAACCGGTGGCCGGGCATTTCGTGCCCGGCCACTTCGGTGTTCAGCCGAGGCGGCCGGGCGCCTTGGTGTTCAGCCGCGGTGGCTGGGCGCCTTGGTGTTCAGCCGCGGTGGCTGGGCGCCTTGGTGTTCAGCCGCGGTGGCTGGGCGCCTTGGTGTTCAGCCGAGGTGGACCGGCAGGGTCGTGGTGCCGTGGATGAGGACGCCGGGGCGCCAGATGAGCTCCGAGGCGTGGACGGCCAGGCGCATCGCCGGGAACGCGGCGAGGAGGTCGCGGAAGGCGATCTGCGCCTCCAGCCGGGCCAGGGGAGCGCCGAGGCAGTAGTGGATGCCGTGGCCGAAGGCCAGGTGCTGGTTGTCGGGGCGGTCCAGGTCGACGGTGGCCGGGTCGGGGAAGCGGTCCGGGTCGCGGTCCGCGCTGAGCAGTGAGATGGCGACGACGGCGCCCGCCGGGATGGTGATGCCGCCGTACGTGACGGGCTCCATCGCCACCCGGAACGTCGCCGTCTCCACCGGTGACTCCAGGCGCAGGAACTCCTCGACGGCCCGCGGGATCAGCGCCGGGTCGGCGAGGAGGCGCCGGTGCTCCTCCGGGCGGGTCAGCAGGGTCCACATGCCGTTGCCGATCAGGTTGACCGTGGTCTCGTGCCCGGCGATCAGCAGCAGGAACACCATCGACGTGAGCTCGTCCTCGTCGAGGCGGTCGCCCTCGTCGGTGGTCGCGATGAGCGCGCTGAGCAGGTCGTCGGCCGGCTCGGCGCGCTTCGTCGCGATCAGGGTCCGCAGGTAGGCGAGGAAGCTCGCGGCGGCCTCCGGCACGCCGGACCGCTCCACGGACCCGGCCACCAGGACACCGGTCCAGCGCCGGAACTCCGTCTGGTCCTCCTGCGGGATGCCGAGCAGCTCACAGATGACCTGGATCGGCAGCTGCACGGCGTAGTCGTCGATGACGTCGCCGCGCTCCCGTTCGGCCATGCCGGCGATCAGGGCGGCGCTGAGCTCCTCGATCCGGCCGCGCAGCTGCTCGACCCGCCGTGCGGTGAACGCCTTCGCGACGAGCCGCCGCAGCCGGGTGTGGTCCGGCGGGTCGTTCGCCAGCAGGTGTCTGGTCAGCGGGGCACTGACCTCCCGGGCGAGGGCCGCGGCGTTGGCGGTCGCGCCGACCCGCTTCGACAGCCGCGGGTCGCCGAGCGCCGACCTTGCGTCGGCATACCTGGTGACCAGCCACATCTCCATGCCGGTCGGCAGCTGCAGCCGGTGCACCGGCGCCTGCTCCCGCATCGCGGCGTACACCGGATGCGGGTCGTCCCAGAAGTCCTGCGTGAACATCGGCGTGCTCGGCGCGGTAGTCACCCATCCACGGTAGCCAATCATCACGCGTTTCGGTGCCCCGGTCACCGTGAGTGATGAATGTGCGGTCAGGGCTTGCCGAGCCAGTCGACGAAGTGGATGGCGCCGAGGCGGGCGGCCGGGCCGGGGGTCAGGGACGTGTCGTCGAGCTCGGTGCCGAAGTAGCGGGCGTGCGGGTCGGTCGTCACCTCCTGGACCGGCTCGGCGCCTTCCTGGGCGGCGAGGAAGCGGCGGACGTGCTCGTCCATGCGCACCGGCTCCGGGCCGCCGAGCTCGACGATCCCGCCGACCGGGGCGGCCTGCGCGACGTCGGCGAGGGTGGCGGCGACGTCGTCGGCGGCGACCGGCTGGTAGAGCGCCGGCGGGAGGTGGATGGCGCCGTCGACGACTGCGGACTGGGCGATCGCCTGCGTGAACTCGAAGAACTGGGTGGCCCGCAGGATCGTGAACGGCAGGCCGGACCCGGTGATCGCGGCCTCCTGGGCGACCTTGGCCCGCAGGTATCCGCTGTCGGGCAGGCGGTCGGCGCCGACTACCGACAGGGCGACGACGTGGGAGACGCCGGCGGTGCGGGCGGCGGCGAGGAGGTTGCGGGCCGAGGTGCGGAAGAACTCGAGGACCGCCGCGTCCTCGAACGACGGCGAGTTCGACACGTCGACCACGACCTGGGCGCCGGCCAGGACCTCCGGCAGGCCCTCGCCGGTGACGGTGTTGACGCCGGTGGCCGGGGAGGCCGGGACGACCTCGTGGCCGGCGGTGCGCAGCAGGTGGGTGAGCTTGCCGCCGATCAGGCCCGTGCCGCCGATGATGACGAACTTCATGAGGGTCTCCTCCACAGATCCAACTCGGACAAATCTTGTCCGGGATGATGTCACCACCATACCCGGACATGGAGTGTCCGAGTCAAGTAGGATGGCGGGGTGAAGATGTCGGGCGGGGTCGAGTGGGCGCTGCACTGCTGCGTGGTGCTCACCGCGGCGCCCGCGCCCGTGCCGGCGGGGCGGCTCGCCGAGCTGCACGACGTCTCCGGCAGCTATCTGGCCAAACAGCTGCAGAGCCTGTCCCGGGCCGGCCTGATCCACTCGGTGCAGGGGCACGCCGGCGGCTACCGGCTCACCCGCCCGGCGGGCGAGATCACCGTGCTGGACGTGGTGGTGGCGGTGGACGGGCCGCAGCCCGCGTTCGTGTGCACGGAGATCCGCCAGCGGGGGCCCCTCGCGACCCCGGCGGAGATGTGCACGGCGCCGTGCGCGATCAGCCGGGCGATGGCCGCCGCCGAGCACGCCTGGCGGGAGGCGCTGCGGGCGGTCACCATCGCCGACCTCGCCGAGAGTGTCACCGGCGACTACGGCCCGGCCGTCTTCGACGGCATCCGCGCCTGGCTGCGCTGACGCCGACGCGCGGCGGGGCGCTCCCGGTGATCTGACATCGTTGACACAACTCGTATCGATGCTCTTAGCTGTACGGCAACATCCCGGTCGATCGAGGAGCTGCCGTGCGTGCGTCCGTCCGTGCCCTGACGATGGTGCTGGCCGCCGCGGCGTGCGCCGTGGTCCCCGCGGCCGCGTCCCAGGCGGCGACGCCCGCCCGGATCATGCCGCTGGGTGCGTCGATCACGTGGGGCACCAGCTCCACCGACGGCAACGGCTACCGGGAGGCGCTGCGCCGGCACCTCGCCGACGACGCCGGGGTCGCGCTCGACATGGTCGGCTCGCAGCGCTCCGGCACCGCCGCGGACAACGACAACGAGGGGCATCCCGGGTTCCGCGTCGACCAGGTCGCGGCCGGCGCCGACGCCTGGATCGCGGCGGCCCGGCCCGACGTCGTGCTGCTCAACGTCGGCACCAACGACATGCTGCAGAGCTACGACCTGCCCAACGCGCCGGCGCGCCTGAGCGCCCTGGTCGATCAGATCCTGCGGGCCGCCCCGACCGCGACGGTCGTCGTCTCGACGCTCGTGCCGAACCCGGACGCGGCGGTGGAGGCGAGGGTCCGCGCGTACAACGGCCAGATCCCGGGCATCGTCCAGGCCAAGGCCGCGGCGGGCAAGAAGGTCCGCCTGGCCGACTTCCACGCCAACCTGACCCTGGCCGACATCGGCCCCGACCGGATCCACCCGACCGACGGCGGCTACGCCAAGCTCGCCGACGTGTGGTTCTCCGCGCTCCAGCCGGTGCTCGGCGCCGGCCGGCCGTGGCCGCTGTTCAAGACCGATTTCGGGGCCGCCGCGCCGCCGCTCACGTGGACCGATACGGTGCAGGCGGCGCGCAACGTCACAGGGTACTGCTGCGGCCTCACGTCGATGGAGTCGGGCCGCCGGGCGGAGGCCGCGCACGGCGGCACCTACGCGCTCATGTACTCCGGCACCGACACCAGCGCGGCCGGGTCGTACTCCTACAACCGGGTCTTCGACGTGCACCTGCCGCTGACCGCGGGCACGACGCTCACCTACTGGATCTATCCGCAGTCCCTCAACGGCACCTTCGTGGCGCTCGACCTCGCGCTCACCGACGGGCGGTCGCTGCGCGACTCGGGCGCCGTGGACCAGTCCGGGGTCAGGGCGCACCCGCAGTTCCAGGGCGAGGGCCGGCGCCTGGTGGTCAACCAGTGGAACCTGGTGCAGGTCAGCCTCGCCGGGCTGGCGGGCGGCACCGTCGACCAGATCCGCATCGGCTACGACCAGCCCGGCGCCACCGGCACGTTCCGCGGCTACGTCGACGACATCCAGATCGTCAACGCACCGCAGCCGTGACCTTCGGCAGCGCCGCCCGGGTGACGGTGACGAGACGGTCGCGGAGGTCCTGCTTCTGCGCGGCCGTCCAGCCGGCCTTGTCCTGACGGTCGACGGAGATCCGCAGCTGCCAGACCAGGTTGCCGTCGCGGACACCGATGCGCAGGGTCAGCATCGTCTTCGCCTGCGCGCTGGAGCCGCGCATCTCGAAGATGACGGCCTCCTCGCCGAGGCCCGTCAGCTGGACCGGTTGCAGGTTGAGGTCGGCGTCGCCCGCGATGCGCTGCTTGTAGTCGTACGCGGCGGTCGAGTCCTCCGGGGTGATCCGGACCTCGGCGACGAAGGTGGCACGCACGACCCCGTTGTCGTGCAGCCGGACGGCGTTGCACGAGGCGCTGCCGGCGGCCGCACCGACGTCGCTGCGGGGTTCCGGGGTGGGGGCGCCGGCGGCCGTGGCCGCCGTGGCAGGGGCCGGGAGTGAGACGGTCAGCGCGCCCTCGGCCACCACCAGCTCGGGCTGCTCGGCGCCGACCGGCGCGATCCCGAGCGCCTCGTGCAGCATCGTCGCCACCAGGGGAATCCGGCTGGAGCCGCCGACGAGGAACAGCCCGGCGAGGTCGGAAGGCCGCAGCCCGTCCTCGGCGAGCAGCGACCGCACCATCGCCACGCTCGGCCGCAGCACCGGCCGCATCAGGCCTTCCAGCTGCTCCCGCCCGAGTGGCACCTCCCGTCCGAGCGCCGGCACCATGATCACGGTGCCGCTGGCGCGCGACAGCATCTCCTTCGCGGCCCGCACCTGGTCCCACAGCCGGCGCCGGGTCGCCGCGTCGGTCCAGAGGGTGCCGTACGTCGCCTGCAGGAACCCGACGACCGCCGCGTCCACGTCGAGGCCGCCGAGGTCGTTGAGGCCCGCGGACGCGAACGGCTCGAACCCGTCCGCCCGGCGGCGCAGCAGCGTGGCGTCACAGGTGCCGGCGCCCAGGTCGTACACCATGACGACGGCACCCACGGGCACCTCCTGCGCCTGCGCGAGGAAGGTCGCGGCGGCCACGGGCTCGGGCACCAGCCGCACCCGCCGGGGTCGAACCCGGCGAGCAGCGCCGCGTCGGTGAGCAGCGCCCGGCGGCCCGCGCCCCAGTCGGCGGGATGGGTGAGCGTGACGTCGTGCACGGGGCCGGCGACCCGGGCCGCTTCGGCCGCGACCCGCCGCAGGACCGCGGCGACCAGGTCCCGGACGCCGACCTCCGCGTCGCCGAGCAGGACGGCGGTGTCCGTGATGCGGCGCTTCGGGTTGGGCTCGAGCCGCTCCGGGAAGCTGTGCGACAGGTGGGCCGCGTCGCGCCCGGTGTGCAGGCGCCCGTCGGGCCCGAGCAGCACGGCGGAGGACAGCAGCGGCGAGCCGTCGAAGAGCAGCTGCTGGACGCGCCCGTCGGCCCGTTGCAGCACCGCGATCGTCGTGGACGTGCCGAAGTCGATGCCCAGCCGGGACCGCGCACGCGTCATGGCGCGGCACAGTAACGCATCCGCCCGCTCCGGCGCATCGGCCCGGACCGCGCCCGCCTGAGATCGTCGGCAGGTCGCCGGCAGGTCGCCGGCAGGTCGCCAGCAGGTCGCCGGCAGGTCGCCGGCTTCGAGCTGCACGACCGCTGGGCGCACAGGCTCAGGATGTGCGGCGCTGCGGCATACTGCTGCGGTGGATCATGTGGCGCAGCGGCAGGTGATGGTCGACGCGGTCGGCGAGCAGGTCGGGCCCGGCCGGGCCGTCCGGACCGTGCGGGACCTCGACGCGGACGGGGTGCCCGTCCGGCTCTACCAGGACGGTGCCGCGGCGGAGCCGCCGGTGATCGTCTACGCGCACGGCGGTGGCTGGGTCCTCGGCGACCTCACCACGCACGACGGGCTGTGCCGGCTCCTCGCCGCCGAGACCGGCTGGGCGGTGCTCGCCGTGGACTACCGGCGGGCGCCCGAGTCGCCGTTCCCGGCCGCGTTCGAGGACATCGACACTGTGTGCGGTTGGCTGCGGGTGTACGGGCGGCAGCACGGACTGGACCCCACGGCCGTCGCGGTCGCCGGTGACTCCGCCGGCGGGCTGCTCGCGGCGGTCACCGCCCGCCGGGAACGCGACGCCGGCCGGGGGCTGCTGGCGCAGGTGCTGATCTGCCCGGCGCTGAGCCCCGCCATGGACTACCCGGATCTCGGCAACGACGGGCTGTGGCCGCAGGAGATGGCCGAGTTCTGGGACCTGTTCTGCCCGCCGGGCGTGGACCGGCACCAGCCGGACCTCGACCCGTTCCTCGCCGACCCGGCCGGCCTGCCGCCGGCGGTCGTCGTCACCGCCGAGCTCGACATCCTGCGCGACGAGGCCGAGCGGTACGCCGCCTTCCTCGCGTCCGCGGGCGTGCCGGTCATCGCCACCCGCTACCAGGGAACCTTCCACAACTTCCCGAGGAAGCTGGCGCTGACGAAGGACGCGGCGGTCGCCGTCGCCCAGATCGCCGCCGCGCTGCGGGCCCTCACGTAGCGCGCCGCGACCGTACCATCGGCGCGTGCGGCACTGGTGGATCGTCCTGCTGGCCTTCGCGGGCCTGGTCGTGACCGCGCTCTTCTACGGCGGCTCCGCCGGGCCGGCGCAGACGCGGCACCGGCCGACCGCGTACTCGGACCTCGGCCAGGGCGGCGACCCCGACACCATCATGATCCGCTTCGACTGGCCGCACGACGGCTGGTGCTCCGGCCAGTTCACCATCGCCGCCGCGGAGACGTCGACCGAGGTCCGCGTCGGTGACGTCGTCAGCAGGACGCCGCGCTCCGGCGGGGCCTGCGCCGGCCTCGGCTCCGACGGTCAGACGGCCTGGGACTCGCTGACGCTGTCCAGGCCGCTCGGCGACCGCCGCGTGGTCCGCGCCGACGACGGGGCCGTGCTGCCGTACATCCGCCGGGGCCCACCGGACTGAAGTGGCATGAACGTGCGAGTCGCCCGCGGCGGCGCCGGGCCATGCTCCTCGGTATGGCTTACGCATACCCGCCGCAGCAGGCGTACGCGATGCGCACCACCGCACCCGCCTCGCTGCACGTCGTCGCGATCTTCCAGTACCTCGGCGGCCTCCTCATGCTGGGGATCGCCGCGCTCTTCGCCCTGGCCGCCTCGGAGATGACCAAGCAGCTCGGCGGTCGCCTCGGCACCTACGACGCGTCCGTCACGTCGGCCGTCGCGGTCGTCGTCGCCGTCTTCGCCGGGGTCGGCCTGATCGCCATCATCCTCGGCCGCAAGGTCCAGCGCGGCCGCAACTGGGCCCGGATCCTGCTCACCGTGCTCAACGTCCTCAGCCTCGCCTCGGTCGCGTGGCAGGCCTACTCCACGTCGCTGCTCACCATGTCGACGATCGTCAGCGCCGCCTTCCCGGCCTTGTTCCTGATCCTGCTCAACACCCGCGCCGCCCGCTCCTGGTGCCACCACCGCACCTACTGAGCGGCAGGCGGCAATTCGCTCGCGGACCGGGCACGGCGGGCGGAGCATGTGGTGCTTGAGCAGCGAGTGGTACTACGACAGCCCGTCCACGGTCGCCGGGGCGCTGCAGCGCGGCCTCGGCCGGGGCGCCGCGCTGGTGCGGGACCCCGAGGACGTCATGGCCTGCGTCCGGCGCGACCACCGGTACTGGCGGATCTTCGACGACAGGGCCCTGTACCTGGCGCGGCTTGTCCGCGACCTGGGGATCGACGCCGGACGGATCGTCGGCGTGCTGCGGGGCGAGGACGACGACAACGCCGTCGGCAACGCGACGCAGGTGCTGGTGGAGCTCGGCCGCGGCGGCGACCAGGTCGCGATCGACGGGCTCCGGGAGCACGTCCGGCACGGGGCGGACTGGGTCGACGCGCTGGAGGAGATCGCCGCGGCGTGGCCCGCCGGGCTGTGGGACGACCTGCTGCCCGTGGCCGCGGACCGGCTCCGTCCCGGCGACATGATCGGCTGGGCGGCGCGGCCGTGGACCGGCTGGGCCGCCCGCGACGACCGGGTCGCCGCCGCGATCGCGGCGTGCCGCCCGCCGGACCGGCAGTGCCCGTGGCGCGGGGACACCGCCGGCGAACTGCTCGCCAAGGTGCGCACAGGCACCGTCAAGGAGCGCGGGCACGCGCTGCGGCACCTGCGCCGGCACGGCCCGCAGCCGGCGCTGCTCGACCTGGTCGCCACCCTGCCCGTGGAGGAGCTGCACCGCCCGCTCGGCAACGCCCTGAGCGAGCTCGGCGCGGCGGCCGTGCCGGTCGCCCGGGCGTGGGCGGCCAGGCTGCCGCACCCGATCGGCTGGACCGGGTGCCGGCTGCTCGCCGAGCACGGCGACGAGTCCGACGGGCCGGCGCTGCTCGCCGGCTGGACGTGGCTGGACGGCCGCGACGACCTGTGCGGCTACGACCAGCTCGCCGCCGGCCTCGCCCGGATCGGCGGCGACGCGGCCCGGGCCGCGGTCCCGAAGCTGCGCCGCGCCTGGTTCACCCCGCACTCCTATGAGCGCGCCGCCACCCTGAAGGCGTTCACCGCCCTGGACCCCGACGCCGCGACCCGGCAGCTCACCGAGGGCCTCTGGGACTGCGAGGCGGACGTGCGCGAGTTCGCCGCCGCGCGGGCACCGCTGAGCCCCGCCGTCGAACACCGGCTCGCCGTCCTGCGCGACGACCCCCTGGAGACCCCCGAGGTCCGCGCCGCCGCCACGGCCCGCCTGGCCGCGTGATGCGGCGGTACGGGTACGTCGGGCCCGCCGAGCTGCGTGACCTGCCGCCCGTGGCAGTCGCCTGGATCCGCTCCCGCGACGACCTCGCCGCGTGGCTCGCGGCCCGCCCGCGCGGGGAGCGCGCCGAGCCGTTCACGTTCGTCGTCGACCTCGGCGGCATGCTCCGGCTCGCCCCGCGGCGCAGCGAGCACGTCGCCTGCGCCGGCGGCCGGCCCGTCCTCGCCGCGGGGGAGATGGGATTCGCCACGGGGGAGTCGGGGTTCGCCGCCGGCTGGCGCGTCGACCGGGTGAGCAACCAGTCCACCGGCTACTGCCCCGGCCCGGAATGCTGGCCGGCCGTCGCGGCCGCCCTCGACGCGGCCGGCATACCCCACCCGGGCGGATTCACCGATGCGGTGGTCTTCCGCCGCTGTGCCGCCTGCGGCCAGCGCAACATCGTGCACGACGGCGACTTCGCCTGCGCCGTCTGCGACACCCCGCTCCCGGTCGACGGGTGACGCCGCCGGGGCGGTCAGCCGACGGCGGCGGGGTGGGCGCCCCGCACGTGGGCGGCGAGGTCCGCGGCCGGCATGGGGCGGCCGAAGTGGTAGCCCTGCGCGTAGCGGTAGCCGAGCCGGCGCAGCACCCCCGCCTGGGCCCCGGTCTCGACGCCCTCGGCGACGGCGCGCAGGCGCAGGCCGTCGCTGATGCCGATGAGGGCCTCCGCGATCACCGAACGGTCGCCCCGGTCGGTGATGTTGTCGACGAACGACTTGTCGACCTTCAGCAGGTCGACGGGGCAGGTGCGCAGCAGGCCGAGGGACGAGTGGCCGGTGCCGAAGTCGTCGAGGGCGACGTTGACGCCGAGGCGCTTGAGCTGGTGCAGCTCCTCCAGGCCGGACCCGCCGTCGAACACGGCCGTCTCGGTGACCTCGACGGTGAGGTGGCGGGGGTGCAGGCCGACGCTGTGCAGGGTCGCCTGGACCTGCGCGGCGAAGCCGGCCTCGCGCAGCTGCCGCGGTGACACGTTCACCGACACGTACTCCAGGCCGTCGGGACCGAGCTCGTCACGCCACCTGGCGGCCTGCCGGCACGCCTCGGTGAGGACCCACTGGCCGACGGGGACGATGAGGCCGGTGCGCTCCGCGGCCGGGATGAACAGGTCGGGGCGCACCATGCCGCGCTCCGGGTGCTGCCAGCGCACGAGCGCCTCCACGGCGACGGTACGGGCGTCCGACAGCCGCACGATCGGCTGGTAGTGCAGGCGCAGCTGCCCGGTGTCCAGCGCGACCCGCAGGTCGGCGGCGGTGCGGGCCTGCTCGGCGCTGTGCTGGTCCAGGCACGGCGCATACGTGACGCGCCGCCCCTTGCCCTGCGCCTTCGCCTCGTACATGGCGACGTCCGCGCGCCGCAGCAGCTCCTCCGCGGTCGCGTCGCCGGCGTGCAATGCCAGGCCGATGCTCGCCTCGACGACGAGGGCGTGGCCCGCGGCGTCGAGCGGGCGGCGCAGCTCGGCCGCCACGGTGTCCAGGACGTGCAGCGCGTGCTGCTCGCCGGTGGTGGGGAAGACCAGCGCGTACTCGTCGCCGCCGAGCCGGGCGACCAGTCCGCCGTCCGGTTGCAGGCACTCCAGCCGCGCCGCGACCGCGGTCAGCAGTGCGTCGCCGACGGCGTGCCCCAGGTCGTCGTTGATGCCCTTGAAGTCGTCCACGTCGACCAGCGCGACCGCGACCGGGTCCTGACCCGTGTCGAGGATCTCGCCGGTGTACTGCATGAGCAGCCGGCGGTTTGCCAGCCCGGTGAGGGCGTCGTGGGTCGCCTGCCAGGCGAGGGTCTGCTGATACTCCTCCAGCTCCCGCAGCCGGCTGTCGAGCGTGTCGACGAGGACGGCGTTGTCGCGCAGCGCCGCCGCCTGCCGGGCCGCGACGAGCAGGACCAGCGCGACGGTGCCCAGGGCGACCCCGAGCACGTCGTCGCCGCCGTCGGCCGCGTCGGCGAGCAGCAGCACCCCGGTGGCGAAGACCGCCAGGTAGGGCACCAGCGGCCGGCGGTCCCGCCGCACCGCCGCCGGCGGCTCGACCCCGGCCGCCCGCCGCTGCCGGTCCGCGGCCAGGCACAGGATGAAGCAGGTCAGGGGCAGCACGACCGGCGTGCCGTTGAGGTGCGGGCGGTCGGTCAGCAGCGGCGTCAGCGCACCGCCGGTCGCGCCGCCGCCGCCGGCGAGGGCGAGCAGGTAGAGGGCCTTGCGGTCGAGCGGGCCGGTGCCGGTGAACGCCACCTTGATGAACGCGAACACACACACCGACCCGGTCGCGACGATCGCGATGACGGCCCACATGCCGCTGGTGTTGCCGCCGGACCACGTCTCCCAGCGCCGGAAGATGAAGTGCCAGGCGAAGGTGACCACGGTGACGAGGACGGTCGCGGTGTCGAGGCCGAAGCGCAGCCACTCGCCCCGGCTGCGGTGGGCGCCCGGGATCCGCAACAGGCCCCACAGCATCACCACCAGGCCCATCAGGTACACCGCCGCGGTGAGGCCACTCACGTGCTGGGGCGCCACCAGACGCAGGAACATGTCGACGCCGTTGCTGGCGCCGCCGAGGCCGATGAAGACCATGCCGAGCCCCACGTGCCGCCAGAAGCGGCGCGCGCCGGGCGCCATCCCCTCCGCCGCGCTCGTCGTCCAGCAGGCCCGCACCGCGCACCCGACCGTCAGGGGGACCGCGAGCCAGCTCACCAGGGCCGGCGTCGTCCGGGCCAGGCCCACCAGGAACCACGCCTCCGCGACGACCAGCACGACGGCCGCGCCGATCAGGAGACCGGTCGGACGCCAGACCGCCACACCTCTCACACAGGTCGGCATCGGCCGGGTGACCGGGATCATGAACCAAAACTCAGCCGGCGCTCAGCGGATCCACAGATTCGTGACGCACAGTTGGAGGAACGTCCCGCCCGGTCACTGGAGGCATCCGATGGGTCTCGTTCTCGGCATCGTGAGTCTGGTGCTGCTGGTGGTGCAGCTGTTGCTGATAGCGCGCGCGATCCTCGACTGGAGTGTGGTCCTGGCCGGTCCGTCGGCCCAAGGCTCGATCCGCTCGCGGGTGTCCGCGGGCGTGTTCGCAGTCACCGAGCCGATCCTGGCGCCGGTCCGGCGCGTGCTGCCGCCGCTGCGCCTCGGCGGGGTCGGGATCGACCTCGCGTTCATCGTCGTCTTCCTGTCGATCATCGTCCTGCGAGCGGTCATCGGCATGATCTGACGCCCGTTGTTCCGGTAACGCCCGCCCGCCGTCCGGCGCGGCGGGCGTTTTCGTGTCCGTGGATGGACCGGATCGACGGCCGTAGCAAATGTCAAGTATTGACAGAACTCGGGGCAGCGACCAACCTCTCCAGCAGGAAGCCCGCCAGCTTCCTTCCCTCGGCGATCGGCGCGCCGCGGTCACAGGGACACTCACCGCGGCTGTGCCGTGGCATCCGAACGGAGCGTTTGTGAGAAGACTGCGGTTCAGCGCACTGCTGGTGGCGGTCACCGCGGCGGTCACCACGGCCGTCGCCGGCCTGCCCGCGGTGCCGGCTCAGGCGGCCGTGCCGGCGGACCTGACCACGCTGGTCAACCCGATGATCGGCACCCAGAAGGAGGGCAACACCTTCCCGGGTGCGGCGCTGCCGTTCGGCATGGTGCAGGTCAGCCCGGACACCGGCCACGGCACGGGGTACAACTACGACCACGGCAAGGTGTGGGGCTTCTCCAACACCCATCTGTCCGGCGTCGGCTGCCCCGTGATGGGTGAGGTGCCGCTCATGCCGACGATCGGCGCGGTCAACTCCGCCGACCCCAACACCTACGGCCAGACGCTCAACCACGCCCAGGAGCAGGCGACCGCCGGCTACTACCGGCTCGCCACCCCCAACGGCGTCACCACCGAGCTGACGGCGACGCTGCGCAGCGGCTGGCAGCGGTACACCTTCCCGTCGAGCACCCAGGCCAACGTGCTGTTCAACACCGCGCAGGCGCGGGGCAGCGGCACCGGCGCGCAGTCGTCGTCGATCTCGATCGTCGGCAGCGACACCGTCGAAGGGTCCGTGACGACCGCCGGGTTCTGCGCCTCGGCGCCCGCGCACACCGTGTACTTCTCGGCCAAGTTCAGCCGGCCGTTCGCCTCCTTCGGCACCTGGTCCGGCACCACGTTCACCGGCGGCAGCCGCGCCTCGTCCGGCAGCGGCGCGAAGGGCGGCTGGGTCCGCTTCGACACCTCGTCCGACCGGGTCGTGACGGCGAAGGTCGGCCTCTCGTACACCGGGATCGCCGGAGCCCAGGCCAACCTCAGCGCCGAGACCAGCGCCGCCGGCTTCGACTTCGACACCATCCGCAACGCCGCGCGCGACACGTGGAACGCGAAGCTGCACAAGGCCGAGGTCGACGGCGGCACGACCGACCGGCAGGTGGCGTTCTACACGTCGCTGTACCACTCGCTGCTGCACCCCAACCTGTCCGGCGACGTCAACGGCTCCTACCGCGGCTTCGACAACGTGGTGCGGACCGCGTCCGGGTACACGCCCTACCAGACGTTCTCGCTGTGGGACACGTACCGCGCGCAGAACCAGCTCGTCGCGCTGCTCGAGCCGCAGGTCGCCCGGGACTACGGGCTGTCGCTGCTCGCCGTGGACCGCGAGCTCGGCTGGCTGCCGAAGTGGTCCCTCGCCAACACCGAGACCAACACGATGACCGGCGACCCGGTCACCCCGTTCCTCGTCGACCTGTGGGCGCGCGGCCTGCTCGGCGGCTACGAGTCACAGGTGTACGCGGCGCTGCGCAAGAACGCGCTCGGCGTACCCACCAACATCAACGGCCGCAACGGCAACCCCTACTACGCGTCGCTGGGCTACATCCCGACCGGCGTCACGTGCGGCCCGGTGCTGCCGATGGACCACGACTGCAAGTTCCCGAGCTCCGCCACCCTGGAGTACGCGGCCGCCGACTCCGCCCTCGCCATCATGGCGCGCGGCCTCGGCAACACCGCCGACGCCACCATGTTCGAGGCGCGCGGGCAGAACTACCGCAACCTGTTCGACCCGTCGATCGGCTTCTTCCGCCCGCGCAACGCCAACGGCGTCTGGGGCTCCCCGTACTCGCCGACGGACGGCTCGCACACCTTCCACGAGGCGGGCGCCTACCAGTATCAGTGGCTCGTCCCGCAGGACCCCGACGGCCTGGTCTCGCTGCTGGGCGGCAAGACCGCGGCGAACAACCGGCTCGACAGCTTCTTCGCCTACAACAACCTGCTGACCGACCCGTCGGGGACCGCGCACAACACCTGGGTCAACGGCGCCTACGACTACTACAGCTTCACCACGTACAACCCGAACAACGAGCCCGACCTGCTCGCGCCGTACACGTACCTGTGGACCGGGCAGCCGTACAAGACCTCCACGGTGCTGCGGGCCGCCTACACCCTCTTCACCAACGGCCCCAACGGCGTCACCGGCAACGACGACCTCGGCACGATGTCGGCGTGGTACGTGTTCTCGTCGCTGGGCCTGTACCCGCTGATGAACGGCGCCAACTTCTACGGGGTGAGCACGCCGCAGTTCCCGTCGGCGAAGGTGACGATCGGCTCGTACGGCAGCCAGCAGGGCGGGGTCCTGAACATCACCGCCCCGTCGGTCAGCGACAGCAACCGCTACATCGGCACCGCCTCGCTGAACGGCACCGGCTTCAGCCGCACCTGGCTGTCGCAGGCGGACATCGCGCACGGCGGCAACCTCGCCTACACGGTGACGGGCACGCCGGGCTCGTGGGGCACCGGCGCCGGCGACACCCCGCCGTCGTCGAACCACACCGCCCTCCCCGCCCCTGCGGTGAACCTGGCGGCCGGCAAGCCCGCCACCGGCTCCACCGCGTGCGCCGCCGACGAGTCCCCGTCGAAGGCCGTCAACAGCAGCGTGACCGGCGGCAACACCGACAAGTTCTGCTCCACGGTCGCCGGCGCCTACCTGCAGGTCGACCTCGGGTCCGCCGCGTCGCTGAACAAGATCGTGGTCAAGCACGCCGGCGCCGGCGCGGAAACGGCCAACCTGAACACCAAGGCGTTCAACCTGCAGCTGTCCACCGACGGCAGCACCTGGTCGACCCCCGTCACCGTCACCAACAACGCCGACCCGGTCACCATCCACCAGTTCGCGTCGACGTCCGCCCGGTACGTCCGGCTCAACGTCACCACCCCGACGCAGACCACCGACGGGGCGACGCGCATCTACGAGCTGGAGGCGTACGGCTCGGCGACCGTCCCGGTGAACCTGGCCCTGAACCGGCCGGCCACGGGCTCCACCGCGTGCGCCGCCACCGAAGGCCCCGAGAAGGCCGTCAACGGCAGCGTCTCCGGCGGCAACACCGACAAATTCTGCTCCGGCGTCGCGGGCGCCTGGCTGCAGGTCGACCTCGGCTCGGTCCGCGCCTTGACCCGCTTCGAGGTCGCCCACGCCCAGGCCGGCGGCGAGTCCGCCGACTACAACACGAAGGCCTTCACCATCCAGGTCTCCAACGACGGCACCACCTGGAGCACCCCGGTGACGGTCACCAACAACACCGCCGCGAACACCACCCATCCGGTGGCGGTCTCGGCCCGCTACGTCCGCCTCAACATCACCACACCCACCCAGACGACGGACACCGCAACCCGGATCTACGAGCTGCGCGCGTTCGGCTGAGCCCCCAGGGGCGGGGGAACCGCCCCGGTGTGGTCCAGTTCGGGAGACCACACCGGGGCGCCTCGCTGTTCAGGCGGCGGCGACGACGAACTCGTCCCCGAAGCCGTTCCCGCGCAGCAGCGGTGTCCATGCATCAGCGGCCACGCCGTGGGCGACCGCGTGTCGAAACGCCTCGCCGGCGGTGATGACGCCGTCGCCGTCGTTGTCCGCCGAGCCGCCGCGGAGCCCGCTGACCAGCGCGCGGGTGAAGCTCGGGAACCCGCCGCGCGGATAGGAACCGACCATCCACGCCCCGGTGACGTCGCCGGTGGCGCTCAGCAGGTCGGCGAGGCGCGTGCCGTCGCCTTCGTCGTCGGTGCAGACGTCGAGGATCGCCAGCCGGCGGCGGGCCCGGCACGCGTTCAGCCGGGTGCGCAGCCACTGGACGCCGACCCCGGCGACCGCGTCCGGCCCGTCGAGGTCACGCAGCACGTGGCCGGCCAGGTAGAGCACCACCTGATCGGTGTGCGTGCGATCGGACAGGAACTCGCCGATCGCCTGACGGATCCGTCGCGGGTCACGGTCGACGGTGCTGGTCACGGCGAACCCGCCGATCGACGGATCGCCGAGCACCTCGGACATCGCCGCGACGTTCCCCCGTATGGCGATCGTGTCGCCGTACCTGACGTTGCCGATCACCAACGCGAACCGTCCGCTGCCTAACGACCGCTGACCGCCGGCCGCCGAGGTGATCCACTGGATGGCGATGTCGGCGGCGAGCGCCGCGGCGTTGTCGCTGTTGTCCGCACGGTGCTCGCCGATGAGACCGATGACGAAGGGTTCGCCGTCCGGGGCGAGGCCGTAGTCGAGTCGTTCGGCGTGCAGCTCCGCGGCGCGGCCGGCGTCGATGCGGGAGGTCGACGGGTCCCCGAGCTTCGTCTCCATCTTCGTGGTGAACGACTCGATGCCGCCGACGTCCCACGACACGGCCGACGCCAGGATGTGGAAGCCGTGTGACGGGTCGCGCGAGGCGGCCGCCAGCGTGCGCAGCTCAGGCAGGTCGGGCGGGCCCCACCGGTTCATCACCAGGAAGAGCCGGCGCGTGCTGCGGCGCCGTTCGATGAACCGCAACGCGGCACGCAGCGCTGTGCCTCGGGCTTGCGGGTCGTCCTCGTCGTCGACGGCGAGCCCGACGTGCGGCAGGGCGAAGAGCGGGGCCAGGCCGCCGCCGTGGTCGAGGAGGAGGAACTGCACCTCGTCCGGGGTGTTCGTCAGGGCGAGGGACAGCACCAGCGAGATCAGGATGTCGACGCGCCCGGTGTACGGCATGCCGACGATCGCGACGTTCCCGGCCGTGAGGTCGAGCTCCAGCGGCTCGTAGCCGGTGCCGTCCTTGCGGCCCACGCTGCCGGCGATGCCGGCGGCCTTGCCCCAGAGGGCCTGGGAGCCGGCGGTGAGGCCGCGGCCCTCGACGACGCGGCCGGGGCCGAGCAGGTCCAGCAACGCCGGCTGCGTGGACGGGGCCGGCGCGGCGATCCATGGTCGGGGTCTGGCGAGTGCGGCCATTCGTCCGACCAGCCACTCGGCGACGGTGCCACGCCTCGGAGGGTCGTGCGGCAGGAACGTGACGGCGCCCCGGAACTGTTGCGGCTCGCTGGAGCGAGCTGTGAAGGTGCCGAAACCGGGCAGCGCGTTCGGTTCGAGTCGCATCTCGAACCCCAGATGCCCCGGCAATCCGTACGACCGGACGTCGTGGATTCGGTCCGTCAGCAGGACGTGGAGACCGGCGTCTGTGCCGTCGACGAGCCGGCCGAGAAGACCGGCCTGTCTTGGTGGGAAGTGCCGGGAGTCGTCGATGACGATGACCAGCTTCGGCCGGCTCGCGGGCAGGTGCAGGCGGCGGTCCAGTTCGCGGCCGATGTCGTTGGCGAGCCGTCCGGAGCTGACCGGGGTGAGCAGGCCCGAGATGACGCCGACGGTGTGCGGCAGGAACTTCAGGTCGGTGAACGTCTGAGCGCCGCCCGCGTCGACGAGGAGCAGCTCCAGCTCGTGCGGCGGGTGGGCGGCGGCGAGCGCGAGGACGACCGTGCGCAGCAGCTCCCGCCGGTCGGTGCCGACAGGGGCGACGACCCGCCCGTGCGGGCCGTGCCGCTCCAGGTCGAGCGTGACTGGCCTGCCGGCGTCGTCGACGCCGAACGGGACTGGGACGAGGCGGCCGTCCAGGTGTTCGTCCCACATCGGGAACCCGCCGAGGAGGTCGGTCAGCGGGACCGGTGCGTCCTCCAGGTCCGCGTCCGAGGGCTCAGGGCCGGCCAGGCGGTCCAGCAGCGCCAGGGCCGACGCCGCCGCGTCCGAGCGCACGAAACTGAGTGCGTTGCGGATGGCGTCGAGGTCGGCGCCGGGGAGTTGGCCGAGTTCGGCCAGCCTCTGGACCGCCGCATTGGACGGGAGCAGGCCGATCGCGTCCTCCATCTCCGCGCCGAGGCGCAGGGCCGGGTCCGGCTGGCGGTCGAGGCGGCCACGCATCGCGACGAACCAGTCCTTCGACAGGCCGGTCTCGGCGCGGGAGTCGCCGGCGGCGTCCTCCAGCCAGCGGTGGGCCGTCGATGGGTCGATGATGCCGATGGCGGTGAGCCGCTGCGCCTGCTCCAGGAACGGGTGGGCGCCCCAGACGCCGGGGCGGTCGCAGTACCGTTCGAGCAGCAGCGCCACCTGCACGGCGCGGTCCGGGCCGTAGGTGGTGCGCAGGCTGATCAGCAGGTGGCGGCGCAGGTCGTCGTCGATCTCGTACAGGTCGCCGCCGAGCTCCTTGAACAGCGGCGACGTCAGCAGCGCGGCCTCCACCGACCACGGCAGGTCGTGCGGCGGGTCGACGAAGAAGTTGATCCGCAGCAGGTTGAGCAGGGTCGGGTCGACGGCGACGGGGACGGCGGCGTGGCAGGCCAGCTCGATGGCGCCCGGCGGGAGGGTCGCGCGGGCCTCGGCGAGCCTGGCGGCCGCCGTCGACACCCGGTCGAAGACGGTCACAGCGGGCGCTCCAGCGGGACGGGGTGGCCGCGTAGCGCGTCGACGGCGCTGTACATGCCGGCGCGGGTCAGCGGGAACATCGGCACGTGCCGGGCGATCTGCCCGGCGGTCGTGCCGGGCCAGCGGTCGGGGTCGACGGGGTTGAGCCAGGCGAGGCGGGCACCGCGACGCAGCACCGACAGGGCGAAGGCCACGGTGTCGAACAGCCGGGTCGTGACGAACGCGCCGCGCAGCGCCCCGGCGTCGCTGATCGCGGCGACCACCGTGGCGGGCGTGACGCCGGAGAGCAGGTCGGCGACGGGCCATGAGGTGAGCATCTCGGGGTCGCGGTACACCCGGCCGGTGTTCATCGGCGGGACGCGGTCGAGGATCGGGTCGAGGTCCGCGGCGAGCGTGTCCGGCAGCGACGCCAGGGCGCTGCGGTCGCGGCTGCGGCCGGGGGTGTTGCGGAAGTAGGCGACGGTGATGTCGTCGAGGCGCCCGGCGCGCACGACGGAACCGACGACGTGGTCGACGAACCCGTGGTAGGGCGCCATGGAGCCGTCGCGGTCGACGAGCAGCAGCAGCCGGGCCGCGTTGACCCGGCGGGGCATCAGGACCGGGCCTTCGGCGAGGCCGGTGCGGGCGAAGCGGTCGACGGTCGCGTCGACGTCGACCTCGGTCAGCGGGCCGCGGCGTACCGGGCGCCGCAGCCGCCGCCAGATCTGCGCGACGTCCCGCTCGGCGACCGGATACTGCGGCCGGACGACGAGGAACGGCGACGGCATGCCCGAGTGGGGCGGCTCGGCCGGGCCGGCGCGGCGCGGCGGTACTACGACCGTCAGCTCCTCCTCGACCTGCTCGGGAGCGGGTGCCGCGGTGGGAGCGTCGATGTCCGGTGCGGTCTGTGCGGCCCGCTTCCCGAGGGCGACGTCGGCCGGCTTGGACGGGGAAGGGGTGTCGGCGGTGGGCCAGTCCGGCAGCCGTACCAGATGCATCGTGGCGTTGATCAGCTCCGCGTCGCGGGGTGACTTGGCCCAGAGCGTGACGCACAGGGCCCGCAGCTTCGCGGGGGAGTCGAGGCCGTGCCCGGCGGCGAGGGCGGTCCGCAGGGCGGCGCAGTCGTCGACGCCGAGCGGCAGGCCACGCCGGCGCAGCCGGGTGACGAGATCCCGGACGAACGACGGCATCGGGGCGGTCACGGTGCGCTGAGCCGTTCCCTGGCCTTGAGCTGGTCGTCGCGCTGTTTGATCAGCGCGCCGCCGTTGGGCAGCGTGTGCAGCCCGGCGGGGTCGGCGTCGTCGGCCTGCAGGCAGTCGGCCCAGTCGAGCAGCTCGCTGAGGCCGGGCGCGCGGTTGAGGCCCATGCCCCGCAGGCGGCGTACCACCTCGATCGCGTTGTGCC
Organism: Dactylosporangium sp. NPDC050588; assembly: GCF_040654975.1. Taxonomy (NCBI): domain Bacteria; kingdom Bacillati; phylum Actinomycetota; class Actinomycetes; order Micromonosporales; family Micromonosporaceae; genus Dactylosporangium; species Dactylosporangium sp. NPDC050588. Next base: position 48,757 of record NZ_JBFAJA010000033.1, read on the forward strand.
GCAGGCGTTGGCTGCGGATGCCGTGCATCTGCAGGATCGTGTCGAGGCTGTCGTCGGGGAACTCCACGAAGTGGAAGACGCAGCGACGCAGGAAGGCGCCCGGCAGCTGCTTCTCCTCGTTGTTCGTGACGATGATGATCGGGCGCAGGTCCGCGCGGTCCGGTGGGACCTGGTGCCGGGCGCCGGGGACCTCGTCGATGTCGAAGCGCAGCTCGTCGAGCTCGCGGAGCAGGTCGTTGGGGAAGTCGAGGTCGGCCTTGTCGATCTCGTCGATGAGCAGCACGCAGCGGCGGCCGTAGGAGGCCCGCACGATGGCCCGGCCGAGGGCGCCGAAGCGCACGTAGGCCGCCTGGTCCGGCAGGGGCGCGCCGCCGACGCCGCCGAGCTGCGCGTCGGAGAGCCGGCGGACGGCGTCGAAGACGTACAGCAGGTCCCGGCCGCGGCTGGTCGACTTGATGTGCGCCTGCTCCAGCGGCAGCCCGAGGCGGTACGCGACGGCGTGCGCCAGCCGGGTCTTGCCGACGCCCGGGTCGCCCTGCAGCAGCAGCGGCCGGCCGAGGGTGATCGCGACGTTGACCGCCTCGCAGAGCTGCGGTGTCAGCAGATACGGCTCCGGACGCATCTGCCGTACCGGCGGATCCTGTTCGGCGATCGGGTGGACCTCGACGTCCTCGATGTCCTGCACCTCCGGTGCCGGCCGGTCGGCCCTGAGGCGCATCGAGGTGTCGACGGTGTGGACGTACAACGTCAGCTCACCTTCTCCAGCCAGTGCCGGAATCGTTGCGGGTGCGGATCCTTGCGCAGCGCGCCGATGCTCTTGTCGAGCGCGCCGTAGGTGAGCAGGACGTCGAGGACCCCCGCGACGGTCGCCTCCTGCTCGACGTAGCGACTCCACGGCGCGAGGAGCTGGCGGTCCCACCGCATCTCCATCAGGGCGTCGGAGACCCACGCCGAGACGTCCTCGTCGCCGAACACCGGCTCGGCCAGGTCGATGACGTCGTCGAGGCACAGGGGTCCCGGTGCACCGGTGAGGATCAGCACGAACCACTGGTCGAGCTGGGGGCAGTTGTCGCGGACTCCCTGCCAGAAGTCGCGGACCACGGTCAGCGGCGCGTGATCGACGCGGATCGACCAGATCCGGCCGCCGTCGTCAGGGTCCGGCAGTTGCTGCAGGACCTGCTTGACCCGCAGGTCCGGCTGCGCGAACTCGGGCTGCAGCGTCAGTGTGCCGACGTGTTCGGCCTCGCCGAGAAGGTGCTGCAGCCAGGTGCTGAACTTGCTGACCAGGATGTCCTCGCGCGAGGCCAGGCTGATGGCGTGCAGTCCCGGCGGCTGGCGTACGACCCGGTGCACGACCGTCTTCCTGATCGCCTCCAGGTCGAAGTAGGTGGAGTCCAGGACGCGGACGTTCGGCGGCACCGCCAGACTGGACGCGACCTCGGCGGACCGGCCGTGCTGTTCGGCGAAGCGCTTGACGAGGGTGTTGCCCGCCCGATCCTCGATCACGGCGTCGACGAGCGAGTCCAGCCAGCCCTCGGCCTTCGCCTGCCGCAGCAGCCGGAACACGACGGTGTCGAGCCCGACGTCGCCGACGATCGCCGCCAGGTCGTGGTCGGCGTAGAACACCACCTTGTCGACCTGCGACCAGCTGGTGTACGCGTCCAGCATCGCGGCGGCGAACTGCTGGACCTGCGCGCGCTCGATGCCGTGCCCCCTCAGAACGTGGCGAGGGCCGGCGGCAGGGCGCGCCGGTCGGTCAACGGACTGGAGATGCGGCACCACCTTCGATCGACTGGCCGGAGCGCCTGTCACTGTACGACAACGCTGCGTGTGTCAGATCCCCCCAACCGGTCGACACATTGACATGTCGTCCCGTCGGCGGCCGTACAAGCGGATCGCCCTCCGTACGTCACCCGTCGTCGAACGCGAACGCCCGGGCGACGGCCACCTGATCGGCGCGGCGCTTCACCAACATGCCGAGCGACGGCAACAACGGCAGGTTGGCCGGGCGGGCGCCGACGGCTTGCTGGTAGGCGACCCAGTCGAGCAGCTCGCTGAGGCCGGGCTTGCGCTCGAGGTTCATCGCCCGCAGGCGGAGGAACACGCGGATCGCGTGCCATCGCAGGTCCGGGTCGTCGATGCCGTGCAGGACGAGGATCTGGTCGAGCGTCGCAGAGTCGTCCGGCGGCTCGACGATATGGGTCACGCAGCGGCGCAGGAAGCCGCTCGGGAGCGCCCGCTCCTCGTTGTTCGTGATGATCACGATCGGGCGGAGGTCAGGCCGGTCGGCCGGCACCCCGTACGACTCGCCCGGCGCCTCGGCGATCTCGAAGCGCAGGTTCTCGAGGACGCGTAGCAGCTCGCTGGGGAAGTCGGGGCCCGAGCGGTCGATCTCGTCGATGAGGACCACGGACCGGCGGCCGTGCATGGCCCGGACGATCGTGCGGCCCAGCGGACCGAACTGGACGTAGGCGTGCGGAGGTGCGAGGTGACCCGTCTGGGCGTCGGCGAGGCGGCGGACGGCGTCGAACTCGTACAGCAGGTCGCGGCTGCGGGTGCCGAAGTCGACGGGGACCTGCTCCAGCGGAAGTCCGAACTCGTACGCGACGGCGTTGACCAGGCGGGTCTTCCCGACGCCGGGCTCGCCCTGCAACAGCAGCGGCCGACCGATGGCGATCGCCGCGTTGACGACCTCGGCCAGTGCCGGAGACATCAGATACGGCTCACGGTGGACGACCACCATCGGTGGGTCCGTCGCGGCGACAGGTCCTGCCCCGGCGGCCTCGATCTCCCGCTGCGGCGGCTGTGGCCCGTCGCCGACGGCTGTCCGGGTGGCGAGGTGGCGTGTTGTCCGCCGGGCCGGTTCGGGCGGGCGGACGTGCGGCACCGCGGCCGGAAGTGCCTGCCACTGTACGACATCTGTCCGCCCGGCGGCTCCTCCGCGTCGGGAGTGGGGCGTCACCGCCACGCTCGCCGCCGCCATCGACGCGTACTTGCTCGCGGCCGATGGCGCGGTTCGGCTCCGGCGCGCGGGCAGCGGCGGCGCCGACGGGCTGCCCGCCGGCGACGTGGTCCGGCTCAAGCCGGTGACGGCGTGCTGGGCAGCTCCAGTTCGTAGTGGTCGCCGACGCGGTGGAAGCCCAGGCGGCCGTAGTACGGGGCGAGCATGCCGGGTGGGGTGCGGACGCGGTGGAAGCCGCGGGCGGTGAGCAGGCCGCTGCTGCGGAAGACGAACTCGCCGGGGCTGAGGTCGCGGAAGCGTTTCGTGACGTAGTCGAGCTCGATCTGGGCGACGCCCTCGGCGCCGGGGCCGTCGGCGGGGCGCAGGAAGAGGACGCCGACGACCTCGTCGGCGCGGGTGATGAGGAAGGCGGCGCGGTCGGGGTTGTCGTCGAACCGGAACGACGGGTTGAACTTCGCCAGGTCCGCCCAGTGCACGCGCAGGACGTGGGCGAGGAACGTGTCGTCGGTGCCGACCTGCACGACGGTGTAGGTGGCCTCGTCGTGGCGGGTCCGCAGCATCTTGTACAGGTGGTAGGTGTTGATGGCCGTCATCGCCGCGTTGAGGCCGACCATCGGCCAGACACTCAACGCGGCGTTGTAGACGACGAGGACGACGGACCCGATCAGGTTGAGCACCCGCAGGCGCAGGAGACGGGCCTGGGACAGCGACCAGACGAGCACCGCCGAGCCGGCCCAGCCGAGGTAGTCGAGCCAGTCCACCGGTGCAGGATAGATGGTTCAGGACATGGTGTACGGCGTGTGCCGCTGTTCGAGGGAGCCGTAAGGGTCGCGGGAGCGGTTCTTCGCCGCGTCGGTGCGCAGGTCGGCGAGGTGCTGGGCGAGCGCGACCATCGTCATCGTCGGGTTCCACGACCCGCCGCGCGGCCACAGCGACCCGCCGGTGACGTAGACGTTGTCGACGCCGCGCGGGCGGTAGTCCAGGCCGACGGGGGCGTCGTCGTGCTCGCCGATCCACATCGTGGAGCCCTCATGGACCAGGGCGGGGACCCGGATCTGGTCGGTCGGCGGGCGGTGCGGCAGCCAGCGGCCGTGCCGGCCGTCGGGGTCGACGTGCCAGTACTCGACCCGCTCGGCGCCCTTCGGGGACAGGACCTCCTCCAGCATCGCGAACGTCGCCGTGTCCATGGTGTCCCAGGTGGCGCCGTCCCGGTCGTTCTGCACGACCTGCAGCAGCACGTTGGAGGTGGGGTCCTCGGCGTCGGGCCCGTCGGGGTGGCGGTGCAACCAGTTGTCGGGGTTGTCGGCGTCGAGCTCGCCGAGGACCGCGCACACGAAGACCACGTGGTCGGTCGACGTGCGCAGCTGCTCCGGGGTGGCGGTCGCGACGACGTCCGGCATGTGGCGGGCCGCGGTCTGCGCGTTGGCCTGCGGGTCGCGGTCGGCGAGGACGGTGAGCTGCACGTGGAACTGGCCGTGGCTGCCCTCGTCGAGGCCGGCGAGGTAGATGGCGCCGAGTTCCAGGTCGGCGATCTCGCCGTGGAACGGGTAGTCCTGGCGCGGCACCCGGGCGACGACGGCGCTGATGAAGTGCGCGGTGAACCGCTCTCCGGCGTGCCGCAGCTGCGGGAACGAGTTGAGCATCAACGTCGTCGGCGGCAGCGTGCCCATGGCGAGCACCACGTCGGCGTCGCCGACGGTGATCATGCCACGGCTGGTGTCGAGCGCGGTCGCCCGGCCGTCCTGTGACACGATCCGCCGCACGGTGCAGTCGGTGAGGATGTGCAGCGGGCTGCCGTGCCCCTCGACGGCGAGCCGGCGCTGCCGGTCGACGAGGCCGAGCAGCGGGCCGGGCGTGGCGAACTTGTCGAAGTCCAGGCCGTGCAGCTGCGGCGCGCCGACCGCCAGGGGAGCGGGCATGACCCGGGTCGCGGCCGGGATCCGGTGCAGGTCCTCGGCGAGGCGGGCGGTGAGCCGGTGCTGCAGCGCGCCGAAGACGGGGCGGAAGCCGGGCGGCGGGGCCGTCGGGCCGCTGTCGATGTCGCTGGCGGACACGACGTTGAGCAGCCGCTCCGCGGAGCGGAAGTATTCGTGTGCGACGTCGATGACCGGCCGTGGCCAGCCGGCCATCTCCGCCTCCGTCGGCCGTGGGCACCATGCGCTCCACATGATGGACCGGCCGCCGACGAACGGCACCATGCCGTGCTGCCAGCGGATGTGCTTGCCGTTGACGGTCCGCGACGAGAGCGTCCAGGGAAACGTCTCCGACAGCCCGCCGAGGGTCTGCTCGTACGGCAGCGGCAGGTTCTGGAAGTGTTCGGCGAGGAAGAACGTCCCGCGCTCCAGCATCAGGATCCTGGCCTCGGGGCGGCGCTGCAGGACCTGTTCGGCGAACGCCAGGCCGCAGTGCCCGGTGCCGATGACGATGTGGTCGAAGCGTTCCTGTGCGCGGATGCGTTCCCAGTCGCCGGCGCCGACGAAGAAGACGTTGTCCATCACGTCCTGGCCGGTCGGCCGCTGCGGGCCGGGGAACGGGTAGCCGTAGTTGGCGTTCGGGGTCGATGCTGCGGTGTGCATGGCTTCGATGACCTCCGTGATGGTGGGGTGAGGTCCAAACCAAGGGAGGGGGCCGGCACCAGCGAGCCTACCGGCGCCACCGGCCGCGGATCTTGGGAATCGATCAGCCCAGACCGGCCTCGCGGGCCAGGTCGATGGCCTGGGCGCGGTCCGCGACCTGCAGCTTCGCGAAGATGTTGGAGACGTGGTTGCGGACCGTCTTCTGGCTCAGCCCGAGCCGCTGCGCGATCTGCGGGTTCGTCAGGTGCTGCGCGACGAACGCGAGGATCTCGTGCTCGCGCGCGGTCAGCCCGGGGATGGCCGGGGTGGGCGGGTCCCGGTCGACGTTGGCGAAGTAGCCCATCAGCCGGGTCGCGATCGCCGGGCCGAAGATCGCCTCGCCGTCGGCGACCACCTTCACCGCGCGGATGATCTCCAACCGCCGGGCGCCCTTCAGCACGTACCCGCGAGCCCCGGCACGCAGCGCGGCGAACACCGAGTCGTCGTCGTCGGCCATGCTCAGCACCAGCACGCGCACGTGCGGGCTGGCCTCCAGGATGCGCTGGGTCGCGGCGATCCCGCCCATGCCGGGCATCGCGAGGTCGAGCAGCACGACGTCCGGCTGCGCGCGGGCGAGCGCGGTGAGGGCCTCCTCGCCGCTGGCCGCCTCGCCGCAGACCTCGACCTCGCCGGTGGTGGCGAGCAACGCCCGCAGCCCGGCCCGGAACTGCGCGTGGTCGTCAACGATCAGCACCCGTACGGACTCGCTCACGCAGTCTCTCCGATAGGCAGGGTGGCGGTGACGGTGGTGCCGTCGTCGGTGGCCGTCACGTCGAGGGTGCCGCCGAGCTCGTCGGCGCGTTCGCGCATCGAATGCATGCCCACCCCCGCCCCGCTGGTCGTGAACCGGCCGTCGTCGGTGACCGACAACCGCAGCCGGTCGCCGTCCACCCGCAACGCTAGCCGGACCGTGGTCGCGCCGGCGTGGCGGCGGGCGTTGCTGAGCGCCTCGACCGCGATCAGGTACGCCGCGACCTCCACCGCGGCGGGCAGCGCCGGCAGGTCGTCGGCGGCGTCCACGCCGGCCCGCGGCCCGCCGGGCGGCCAGCCGGCGAGGTGGCCGACGAGCGCGCCGCGCAGCCCGAGCGTGTCCAGGGCCGGCGGGCGCAGGCCCTCCACGAGCCGGCGCACGTCGGCCATGGCGGTCTCCGCGTCCCGGACGATCTCCTCCAGGAGTCGCTCCGCCGCGTCCGGGCCGACCGCGAGGGCGGTCTCCGCCCGCATCGTGAGCCCGGCGAGGGTGGGGCCGAGGCCGTCGTGCAGGTCGCGGCGCAGCCGGCGGCGCTCCTCCTCCCGCGCCTGGACGAGCTGTTCGCGGGAGCGCTGCAGGTCGGCGGCGAACCGGCCGGCCTGCACGGCCGGCCCGATGTGCCTGGCCACGTCCGCGAGCAGCCGCAGGTCGCGGGGGCCGAGCGCCGGCTCGCCGGGTCGCGGGCCGATGAGCAGCGTGCCGACGGTGACGCCACCGGCGACGAGCGGCAGCTCGACGGGCTCCGCCGGGCGGGTCCCGATCTCATAGGAGCGCCCTCCGTCGGCGTCGATGCGGATGTACGACAGCTGCAACGCCTCCCGGACCGTCGCGGTGCTCGTCGCCAGGACGGCCAGGGGGTCCTGGGTCTGCGCGAGCCGCTCACCGAGCCTGGCGAGCACCGTGTAGGGGTCGTCGCGTTCGCCGTACACCAGGAGATTCACCCGGCGCTGCACCCAGGTGCGGGCCGTGCCGAAGACCAGGGCGGCGGTGACCGCGGCCACCACGGACGAGGCGCCCAGGTAGCCGACGATGACGAGGTATGCGCAGCTGACGCCGCCGGTCAGCACGACGAACACGGCGGTGCGGCTGATCAGCAGGTCGATGTCGAAGAGCCGGTGCCGCAGCACGGCGACGCCGATCCCGGCGGGGACGAGCGCGAGGGAGACGCTGCCGGCGAGGTCCCACCACACGTTCCCGGCCGGCCAGATCTTGTCCCGGTGGCCGTCGGTGAGCCCGGCGGCGAGCCGGCCGACGACGACGAGCGCGACGAGGCCGATCGAGTACGCCAGCCAGCGGGCCTGCGCGCGCCTGGCGCCCGTCGCGGTGACGGCCTCGGCGACGACCCCGGCCGCGCCGGCGACGAACAGCAGGCCCGCCGCCGCGGTGAACACGGACTCGACGACCGGGGCGACGCCGCCGAACCCGGCCACACCCAACGGGTTGGGCAGGCCGTCGGGCCCGACCTGGTCGTTGTGCCCCGGCCGCAGCGCGCCGGTGACCGCCGCGGCGGCGGCGAGGGCGGTGACCGTCCACAGTGCCCGGCGCATCCACCGGCCGGGGCGGCCGTCGGGGAAGAACGCGGGCACCGCGGCCAGGGCGAGGTTCGCGGGCGCCCACAGCCAGGTCTGCGGCCACGCCGCCGCGGTCGCGCCCGGCAGGCCGCGGATCGCGTACTGGCCGAACGCCTCCAGGAACACGAAGCAGGCGGCGCCGAGCAGCAGCAGCCGGCCCAACGGGTTGGCCGGCCGCTGCCGCAGGACGAGGCCGCCGGCGACCGTACAGGCGGAGACGGCGAACAGGTGGCTGACGCCGGCGAGCGGGGCGCCGTTGGCCATCGCCAGCCACACCGCCGCGCCCGCGACGGCGAGGGTGGCCCAGGCTGCACGGTGCATCGCCTACCGACCTTAACGAGCTTTCCGGAGCCCGAACCCCAGGCCCGCGACGAGGACCCACAGCGCGCCGGGGAACAGCGACGCGTACTGCACCGGCAACGCCTGCGTCGCGGCCACGAGCAGCGCGAGGACGGCGCTGGCCCCCGCCAGCCACTTGCTGGCCGAGCCGTGCCGGAACCCGCCGAAGGCGACCGCGGCGGCGGCGATCCCGGCGCCCGCCCACAGCCAGCTGATCGTGTTGTAGACCTCGACCAGCGCGGCGATCGTGTCGGGGTCCCAGCGGTCGGGTTCGCCGAGCGCCCAGTACAGCTCGGTGCAGATGCCGCCGCCGATGAACGCGGCCACGGCGACGAGCCCCACCCCGGCGGCCGCGACCCCGGGCACGAGGCTGCCGGCGGGCTCCTGCACGGCGAGGTGCCGGCGCAGCCCGGCCGCGAACACGATCAGGCTCACGGCGGCGATCACGCTGCTCACCTGGTAGACCCAGACGAGGTCGCGGTGCGCGACGATCGCCGCGACGAGCTGTGCGTTGTCCTTGATGCCGTCGCCGACGTCGGCGGTCAGGTTCGCGCCGAGGAAGATGCCGACGGCGCCGGCGAGCCCGCCGATGGCGCCGGTGAGCGCCCAGCCCCGGCGGGGTGCGGTGTATGTCTGTACGGCCGCCGCGGAGCGGTCCGGCACGGTTGCGTTCGTCATGCCAGTGAGCGTGCCGGTCCCGTGTCCCGGGCCGCATGGGTCAGCTGATCCCACGCACCCGGGACAACTAGGGAGCCGCGTTGGCCTTCAGGAACTCGGTGACGGCCGCGGTGGCCTCGACGGTGCCGTCGGCGGTGACGGTGAGCAGCGACGTGCCGTGCAGCCGGCCCGGGACGAGGGCGATGCGGCGGCGCGGGTCGGTGGTCGCGCCGTACATCGTCTGCGCGTCGGCGGCGAACGAGGTCTCGCCGGTGGCGGCGACGTACAGGACGGGCACGGCGATCCGGGCGGCCGCGGCGGCGGCGTCCTCGCCCGCGTAGGTGGCGGGCGCCGACAGGCTCACCGCGGCGGTCACCGGCGGCTCGGCGGCGGCCGCCGCGACGAGGGAGGCGGTGCCGCCGCGGGACGCGCCGATGAGGACGACCTTCTCGACGCCGAGGGTTCGCGTGTACGCGACGGCCCGCAGGACGTCGGCGGACGGCTTGCTCCCGTCGCCGCGCTGGGAGCGGCCCTCGCCGGCGAAGTCGAGGGCGAGGACGCGGTAGCCCGCGGCGGCCTCCTGCCTGGCCCAGGACAGCCAGGAGCACGCGTCGGCGCTGGCCTGCGGCGCGAGGACGAGCACGGTCCTGCTCGTGGCCGCGCCGAGCAGCACGCCGGTCAGGAAGCCGCCGTTGCCCGGGAACGCGACCTGCTTGTCGTTGAGCTCGGGGTCGGCGCAGCGCCGGTCCGTCGGGCTCGGCGCGGCCTGCGGCGCGGACGCTCCCGTCGACGGTGCCGCAGGCGGTGCCCCGGCCGGTGCCGCGGCCGGGTCGCCGCCGCAGCCGGAGAGCAGGGCCACCGCCAGCAGTCCGAGTCCGATGCGTCTCATGCTGGTGTGGACCGCCGGGAGGCGGCGCGGGTTGCGGCCGCTACCGGATCGTGACCAGCCCCGGCTCCGCGGCGGCGACGACGATGAGCAGCGGCGTCTCGTCGTAGCCGCAGACCAGCCACGCGTGGCTCGCGTACGTCTGCTGGGTGTACGACGTGTCGTGCGGCATCTGCTGGTAGCGCACGCGCTTGCCGTCGAAGTCGAGCCAGTGGACGGTGACCGCGTCCTTGCGGGTGTTGACGAACGTGACCGCGGTGGCGGCGCCGGTGGTCCCGGACCTGAGCGTGCCCTCCTCGGTCACCGGCCGGGTCGCCAGCTCCGGCAGCGCCGGCGGCGTCGACGTCTCGGGCCGCTCCGGCAGCCGCGGCGGCACGGTCTCGCCCGTCGCCGCCGCGGTGGTCGCGGGTGCCGCGGTGGTCGCGGTGGTCGCGGTGGTCGCCGGGGGCGCGGCCACGGACGGGTCGTCGCCGTCGTCACTCGCGAGGCGGACCACGATGACGGCGGCGCCGACGAGGAGGACGAGGACGCCGAGGACCGCCGCGCCGACGACCCAGGGCAGGACGCCGCCGCCCCGGGGCGGGTTGCCCCGCTGCGGCAGGTGGTGCGGCGGCGGGTACGGATGCGGCTGCGCCTGCGGCGGTGACGGCGGTTGCGGCGGGGGTGTCCAGGGCTGCGGACCCGGTGGCGGGGACCAGGGTGCGGGCGTCCGCCGGTCATCGGGGGGCATGGTCACGGCGGCAGCGTATCGTCGCGCCGCCACCGCCCGGATCGGCCACAGCACCACCGGCGAATGTCGCCCGGACACGCCGAGTAGTCGCTACATTACCTTCGGTAGGCATTTGTCCAGAATGCTCCAGAGGGGACCGTTACCGTGGTGACCAGAGCCGTGCCGCGCCCCGCTCGCCGTGCCGTCCGTGCTTTCCGTGCCGCCCGGGCCGTTCAGGCCGCCCGCGCCGCCCGGGCCGGTCTCGCGCTGGCGGCCGTGGGCATCGTCGTCGTCGGCGCGACCGGGGGCACGGCGTTCGCTGGTCCCGGCCAGTTCAACCGTCCGAGCCCGGACGGCGGCACCGAGGTGCGCAGCCACGGCGTACACGCGACCGGCGGCGACCGGGAGGTCAACGACCGCAAGGCCGGCAAGCTTTCCGCCGCCCCGAACCCGAAGGCGCCCGCGAAGGCCGGCACCACCACCAAGGCCGCCCCGAAGCCGGCCACGAAGGTCAAGGCCAAGGCGAAGACCAAGCCTCGCAAGGCCGCGCACAAGCCGGCCGCGAAGCCGCCGCGCAAGGCCCCCGCGGGAGCCGCGTCCGCCCCCGGCGCCGCCGCCCTGTCGATCCCCGTGCAGCAGGTAGCCGCCGCCCCGACCGCGGTCACGGTCACCGCGCTGTCCCCCACGTCGCTGAAGGTCTCGTGGAAGGTCAACATCGGCGAGACCGGCATCGTGGACCACTTCGAGGCCACCGCGATCGAGGACGCCACCAAGGCCTGCCGCACCAGGACCAGCGCCGCGACGAGCTGCGTCGTGCCGGCGCTGACGCAGGGCGCGACGTACTCGTTCACGGTCCGCGCCATCGCCGTCCCGGACTCCGGTGCCCGCAGCTCGGTCCTGAGCGCCCTGTCCGCCCCGGCCACGGTCGGCGCCCCCGCGGCCGCCCAGACGACCCCCGCCAAGGCGCCGGCCACCGAACCCGCCCGCGACCCGCACCAGGCCGCCCCGGCCTCGACCGGCGCGGCCCACACGACCCCCGCCACCCGGCCCGCCGCACAGACCGCGACCGGCACGCCCCGGACCGCTTTCCACGGCGCGACCGGCACGACCCAGGCCGCCGCCCAGGGCACGGGCACGACCCAGGCCGCCGCTCAGGGCGCGGGCACGACCCAGACCGCCGCTCAGAGCGGGACCGGCACGACGCAGACCGCTGCCCAGGGGGCGACCGGCACGACGCGGGCCGCGAACGGTGCCGTGCCGGGCTCGAACGCCGCCGCCCGGACCCCGAACCGCGCCGCGCAGGACGCGAACCGTGCCGCGCAGCACCGGACCACGCAGGACTCGACGCGCCGGCTCCCCGGCACCGACAAGGGCCGCGACACCGCACAGGCCGGCACCGTGGCCCAGCACCACGGCGCCACCGACGGCTTCGGTGCCCTGCTCGGCCTGCCGAACGGTACAACGGACACCGCCGTCGTCACGGCCACCGCCGAAACCCGCGACGGCCAGCGGACCCGGCCCGGCGTCCTGGCCCTGCTGGGCCTCGGCGCCCTCGCCCTCGCCGGTCTCGTCACCGCCGCCGTCACCCGCGGCCGCCGCGTCACCGGCTGACCCTCCCGCCGCCGCGAGGGTCTCCTTGAGGAGCCGGACGGCCTCGTCGAGGCGGCCGCCCATCTGGTAGGCACTGGCGAGGCTCCGCCGGGTCCGCAGCAGCAGCAGGGTCGGCGGCGCCGAGGGTGGCGCGCCGTGCGCGTCGAGCAGCCGCCGGATCGCCGGCAGGTCACGGCCGGCGAAGACCGCGGCGAGGTTTGTGCACCGCCGCGCCCTCGCCGACCTGCCGCACCGGTAGCGTGCCCGCGTCGACGGTGATGTCCTGCTGGACGTTGTGATCGCCGATCTGGATGCGGGAGCCGCTGGCCTGCGTCGGCGGGTGTTCAGAGGGTCCTGGGGGCGGGGAGGCCGGCGGTCTCGGCGGTGAGGCGGGCGTGGCCGTCGAAGAGGGCGTCGCGGCCCTCCTCGGTGATCCAGTCGAAGTGGCCGTAGGCCTCCAGGGCGGCGAAGCCGTGCAGCGACGACCAGGCGTGCAGCATGGCCTGGAAGGTCTCCGCCGAGACCGGTACACCCGACTGCTGGTGCTTCTGCTCGGCGCACGCGGCGATGGCGGGGTGCACGTCGCGCAGCCGGGGGCGCCCGAGCACGCCCTGCGCCTGGGCTTCGAGGAAGAGCGACGACAGCTGTGACATCGCCCGCTGGGCGGCCTCGGTGGTGGGGCCGTCGACGGGGGCGGCGTAGCCGGGCAGGGGCATGCCGAGGATGAGGGCGAAGCGCTGCGGATCCTGCCGGGCCCACTGGCGGTACGAGCCGGCGACCGCCATGAACCGGCCGCCCACGTCGTCGGAGGGGACCGCGTCGCGGGCCTCGGCGACGCAGCGGCCGAGGTCGTCGTACGCGTCGGCGATGAGGGCGCTGAGCAGCTCGTCCCGGTCGGCGAAGTAGCGGTAGAGCGCCGGCGGCGTCATCTCCATGGCCCGGGCGATGTCGGCGAAGCGGATGTCGACGGTGCCCTGCTCCCGCATGTGGGTGAGGGCGGTGTGCTTGATCTCGTCGATGGTCGCCGCGCGCGCCTTCTCCCGCCTGGGTGTGTTCATGAGTGTCCTCCTGATGACCGTTCCGTTAATCATCGTTACAGAAGTGAAGGCGCTTGACAAGCGACGGGTCGTCATGTTGGTTAATAGGCATAACGCAACTGACGCCCATTCACTGCTGAAGGCAGGGATCATGACCGACCTCCCGAACCCAGCGCTCGGCCCGCTCGGGCGGCTCGCCCGGGTGGCGTACCGGCGGCGTGGCCGGACCGTCGTCGCGTGGGTCGTCGCGCTCGCCGCGGCGTTCGCGCTGTCCAACTTCTTCGGCGGCGACTTCGCCGCCGACTACTCCGCGCCCGGCTCCGACTCCAAGGCCGCGACGCGGCTGCTCGAGGAGCGCTTCACCAGCCAGTCCGGCGCGACCGTCGCGGTCGTCGTCCGGGTCGACAACGGCGTCGCCGGCGCGAAGGGCGACGTGCAGGCGCTCCTGGCGAAGCTGGCGGCCGCGCCGCACGTCGCCGGGGTCGCCGACCCGTTCGCCGCGCCCGGCGGGATCTCGCAGGACGGCCGGACCGCGGTCGCCGACCTGCGCCTCGACGTGGTCAACCCCGACGACATGCCGGTCGAGGACAGCCAGCGCCTGATGGACATCGCCACCGAGGCGAGCCACGCCGGGCTGACGGTCGCCCTCGGCGGGCAGAGCATCCAGCGCGCCGAGCAGGGCGAGATCGGCTCCGAGGGGATCGGCCTCGCCGCCGCCATCGTCATCCTGCTGCTGATGTTCGGCTCCGTGATCGCCGCCGGCCTGCCGGTCCTGGTCGCCGTCGCCGGGCTCGCCGTCAGCGCCACGCTGACCGGGGTCCTCATCCGCTTCGTCGACGCGCCCGACTGGTCCACGTCGCTGGCGACCATGATGGGCATCGGCATCGGCATCGACTACGTGCTGCTGATGGTCACCCGCTTCCGCGAGTGGCGCGCCGCCGGGCTCGAGCCGGAGGCGGCGACCGTCGCGACGCTCGACACCGCCGGCCGCTCCGTGATGGTCGCCGGCAGCACCGTCATCGTCAGCATGCTCGGCCTGTTCGCGATGGGCCTGTCGTTCATGCGCGGCGCCGCGCTCGTCACGATCCTCGGCGTCCTCGTCACGCTGGTCGCGAGCGTCACCCTGTTCCCGGCGCTGCTGGGGTACCTCGGCCGGCACGTCGACAAACTGCGCCTGCCGCTGCTGCGCCAGGGCGCCGTGACGGTCGCCGCCGGCGGGCACGTCGAGCCCGGCAAGGGCTGGCTGCGCTGGAGCGGGCTGATCCAGCGGCACCGCTTCGTCTCGGCGTTCCTCGGCGTGGCGATCCTGCTCGCGCTGGCCGCGCCGTTCCTCGGCGTCCGGTTCGGCTTCCCGGACGCGGGCAACAACCGCGCCGAGACCACCACCCGCCAGGCCTACGACATGGTCGCCGAGGGCTTCGGCCCGGGCGCCAACGGCCCGCTCGTGCTCGCCGTCGAGCTGACCCGCCCCGGCGACACCACGGCGCTCGACAAGCTCGCCGCCGCCCTCCCCGGCGTCAACGGGGTGGCCGCCGCGATGCCCGCGCAGGTCAACCAGGACGGCACCGCCGCGGTCATCACGGTGTTGCCGCGCACCGGCCCGCAGGACGCCCGCACCGAGGACCTCGTCGAGCGGCTCCGCGACATCCTGCCGCAGACGGTCGCCGGCACCGGCGCCGACGTCCACGTCGGCGGGATGACGGCCACCGCGATCGACAGCACCGCCAACATCGCCCGGCGGATCCCGCTGCTCATCGGCGGCGTGGTCCTGCTGTCGATGCTGCTGCTCCTGGTGTCGTTCCGCAGCGTCGCGGTGGCGCTGAAGGCGGCGGTGATGAACCTGCTGTCGGTCGCCGCCGCGTACGGTGTGGTCGCCCTCGTCCTGCAGGGCGGCTGGGCGGGCCGGCTGGTCGGTATCGACACCGAGACGCCGCTGCCGGCGTTCGTGCCGGTGCTGATGTTCGCCGTCCTGTTCGGCCTCTCGATGGACTACGAGGTCTTCCTCGTCAGCCGCATGCGCGAGGTCTGGACCCGCACCGGCGAGAACGCCCGCGCCGTCACCGACGGCCTCGCCGGCACCGCCCGCGTCATCACCGCCGCGGCCGCCATCATGATCGCGGTGTTCGCCGCCTTCATCCCCAGCCCCGACCTGGTCCTGAAGGTCATCGGCGTGGGCATGGCGTCCGCGATCCTCCTCGACGCGACGGTCGTCCGCCTCCTGCTCGTCCCGGCCGCGATGCACATCCTCGGCCGCGTCAACTGGTGGATGCCGGCCTGGCTGGGCCGCCTCCTGCCCGAGCTGCACGTCGAGGGTAAGGCCCAGGACCACCTGCCGGCCGAGCCCAAGGAGCTGGCCACGACCACCGCCTGACCGGCGCGGCGAAGGGCGGGCCCGACCTGTGGCCCGCTCTTCGCCGTTTCGTGATCAGGTGGGTCGATGCGTGCGGAAGGATCGCCGGCATGAGGGACGGGAAGATCTCGGGCTGGCGGTCGGACTTCGCGCGTGCGCGGGTGCAGCTGGACCGGCAACGGGAGCGGCTGCTCGGGCTGGTCGGCCGGCGGGTGACCGCCGGCTGGACCGGCTGGGACCCCGAGCGTGACCGGTGGTTCGAGGACATCCCGCTCGTGCTGGTCATCGACGATGGGACGCAGCTGGAGCTCGCCTGGCAGGCCTGGGACGGCCTGTCCGTGACCTGGGACACGATCGATCTCGCGGTCGGTCCCGAGGTCGTCGGGCGCCCGCACGAGTGGCGGCCGTCGGCGCCGGAGCCGCTCGCGGCGGTCGTCGGCCGGGTGGTGACGGAGATCGCGGTGACCGAGTCCCCGTGCTTCCGGGGTGGTGACGACGTGGATTTCAACGTCGACCCGTTGCCGTGGCACGCCTTCGCCGGCTGGGTGACGTCCGGCCTGTGGATCGTCACGGGCGGCGTCGGGCTGCACGTCTACAACGGGCCCGACGCGAACGGGCTCGAGACCGTCCCGTTCAAGCCGGGCTACGAGAGCGCGACCCGAGTGTCGCCCCTGGCGACCTTCGTCGGGGAGGGATGAGCGGCGCTCAGCCCTTGGTGGAGCCCAGGGACAGGCCGGCGATGAAGTGCTTCTGCAGGGCCACGTAGACGATGAGGGTCGGGATCGCGGCGATGAGGGCGGCCGCCGCGATCATGTTCTGGTTGGCGACGAACTGGCCCTGGAGGTTGGCCAGGGCGGAGGTCACCGGGCGTTTGTCGCCGGTGGAGATGAGGGTGATGGCCCAGAAGAAGTCGTTGTAGATCCAGGTGGTGAGCAGCGTGGCGAGGGCGGCGAGGGCGGGTCGGCACAGGGGGAGGGTGAGCCGCCAGAACCGGGTCCAGACGCTGGCGCCGTCGACGACTGCGGCCTCGTCGAGCTCGTGCGGCAGGGTCTTCATGTAGTTGCTGAGGACGAAGACGCAGAAGCCGAGCTGGAACGCGACGTTGATGGCGATGAGGCCGAGGTAGGAGTTGTACATGAGGCCGCTCTCGCTGAGCCAGTGGGGGAGCGGGATCGCCAGGTACAGGCGGAACAGGGGCGTGATGATGACCTGCTGCGGCAGCAGGTTGCCGGCGGTGAACAGGATGAGCAGGGCGATGTTCCAGCGCAGCCGCAGCCGGGCCACGACGTAGGCGAACGACGAGGCCAGCAACAGGGTCAGCACCACGGCCGGCACCGTGACGATCAGCGAGTTGAGGAAGAAGCGCCACATGTCGGACTGGTTCCACGCGGCGCGGAAGTTGGACAGCGTCAGTCCGGACGGCAGGGAGACGTAGCCGTGCGCGTTGGTGTCGGCGATCGGCCGCAGCGCCACGTACAGCGCGAACAGGATCGGCGTCAGCCACAGCGCGATCATCACGATCATGAACGCCTGGGACGCCACGCGCCACGGGCGGCGGGTCATGAGCGGGCCTCCTCGCGGCGGAACGCCTGGTACAGGAACAGCGTGATCGGCACGAGCGAGATGACGAGCAGGATGACGCCGAGGGTGGAGCCGAAGCCGATGCGTTGGGTCTCGCCGACGATGTTCTGGGTGACGGCGACGGACAGCAGTTCGAGGCCTTTGAGTGGGTTGCCGCCGGAGGTGATGTACACGAGGTCGAAGGCGCGCAGCGACTCGATGACGGTGACGACCATGACGACGATGTTGATGGGGCGCATGGCGGGGAAGACGACGCGCCAGAACGTCTGCCAGGCCGACGCGCCGTCGACGAGCGCGGCCTCGCGTAGGGCTGGGTCGACGGCTTTCAGGCCGGCGAGGTAGAGGATCATGACGTAGCCGGCCTGTCGCCAGCTGGCCTCGACGAGCAGTGCCCAGAGGTTGAGTGACGGGTCGCCGAGCCAGTCGATGAGGTTGTCGTCGCCGGTACGGTGCAGCAGCGAGTTCACCAGGCCGAAGTTGGGTGAGTAGATGAGCTCCCAGATGATGCCGATGAGGGCGAGGGAGAGCATCACGGGCAGGAAGAGGATGCTCTGGTAGATGCGGGAGCCGCGGATGCCGCGGTCGATGACGACGGCGAACAGCATGCCGAGTGGGGTGGCGAAGCATGCGAAGACGAGCAGCCAGATGATGTTGTGCCGCACGGCGGGCCAGAAGTCGGGGTACGTGGTGAACGCCTGCTCGTAGTTGCGGACACCGTACAGGCAACCGGGCTGCGGGATGCCCGGCGCCGACGGCAGCGAGTCGCAGGACTGCAACCGCACCCCGCCGACACCGGTCCACTTCGTGAACGACAGCCCGACCGACGCCAGGGCCGGCCCCCAGATGAGGAACGCCTCCAGCAGCAGCGGGATGCCGAGCATGACCGCGACGACCGCGACGTCGCGGCGGGTGAGCAGGCGGCGGCGCTTCACTTGGTGAAGATCGTCTTGGCCTGGTCCTCGGCGCTCTTCAGGATGGAGGTGACCGTCCCCGGGCTCGGGTCGTCGATGAACGTCTGGATCAGCTTGATCATCGCGGCGGCCATGTCGGGGACCGTGTCGCGGTCCATGAACTGCGACACGTTCTTGCACTTGGCGATCTCCGCGACGGACTTCTTCTGGATCTCGTTGTAGGTCGGCGCGACGAGACCGTTGGCGAGCCCGACGTCCCAGTGGTCGTTCTGCAGGAAGCTGGTCTCCGCTTCGGGGGTGCCGATGTACTGCAGGACGACCTTCGCGGCGGCCGAGTTCTTGCCCTTCTTCGGCAGGATGAAGCCGTCGGTCGGGGCGTCCATGTAGTACTGGCCGTGCTCGGGGTTGATCGCCGGGTAGGGGAAGAAGTCCAGGTCGGCGAGGTTCGCGGGGGCGTAGTTCGCGGCGACCTGGTTGGAGCCCTGAAACATCATCCCGGCCTGCTTGTTCTCCAGGGTCTTGGCCGCGTCCTGCCAGGTGCGGCCGTTGGCGCCGTTCTGCACGTACGGCATGAGCTGCCGCCACTGGTCGAACACCGCCGCGACCTTCGGATCGGTCCAGGGCACCTCGTGCTTCATCAGCCGCATGTGGAAGTCGTAGCCGTTGATGCGCAGGTTGAGGATGTCGAACGTGCCCAGCGC
This sequence comes from Dactylosporangium sp. NPDC050588, assembly GCF_040654975.1. Classification (NCBI taxonomy): domain Bacteria; kingdom Bacillati; phylum Actinomycetota; class Actinomycetes; order Micromonosporales; family Micromonosporaceae; genus Dactylosporangium; species Dactylosporangium sp. NPDC050588. Next base: position 67,417 of record NZ_JBFAJA010000033.1, read on the forward strand.
CGGCCAGCCGTCCTTCTCCGCGAACGCGATCGGCACGAGGCCGTCGGTCTTCATCTTCTGGCACAGCGCGATGAACGCGTCCCAGGTCGTGGGGACCTGGTAGCCCTTCGCGGCGAAGACGCTCTTGTTGTAGAAGACGACCCACGGGTAGTTGTACAGCGGCACGAGGTAGTAGTGCCCGTCGATGCCTTTCGACAGGCTGCGGGCGGCGTCGTTGAACGTGCCGCCGATCTTCTCCCACACGTCGTCGATCGGGGTGAGCAGGCCCTGCGCGGCGAAGAACTGCAGCCGGTAGCCGGCGAACCAGGTGGCCAGGGAGTCCGGCGTGCCCTGCAGGTAGCTGCTGATGTTGTTCTGGAACGTGTTGTGGTCGGTGGTGTTGACCGTGATCGGCACCTTCGTCGCCGACGTCGCGGCCGCGCACAGCGCCGCGAACGCCTGCTTGGTGGCGTCGTCGGAGTAGTTGGACCCGAACGTGATCGGGTCGGTGGGGGCGCCGGAGTCGGGCGCCTTGCCGTCGTCGTCATCGCCGCAGGCGGCGAGGAACGTGGGCGCTCCGAGGAGCGCGGACGCGGCGGCGAGGCCTTTGAGTGCGGAGCGGCGGGACAACCGGGCGTCTGTCATGTTCGCCTCCGGGCGGATTCGGCGAAAAGGCAACAGGTTCCAACGCGGATGCTCATAAGCCATCACAGCAAAGCCGGTCGATGTGACAGTTGTCAAGCATTGATCGCCATCGTGATCTTCCAGGTGGTGTTCACCTCAGGTTCACAGGAAGTCGGGGTGGCTTCTCCGAACCGGCTCCGAGGTTCGCCTTGCCGAGGACCCGGTCGTCACGGGTTGAGTACGTGTACCTGCCGGCACGTGAGTAGCGGCACGGTGCCGTGCAGGAGCGACAGGCGGAACAGTGTCGGCATGAGCTCCTATCGTGGTGCCAGCATGGCCAGGTGGTGGGCGACGGTCGTGGTCGGTGCCGCGGCCGCGCTGCTGTTCGCCTGGCTCGGCAAGGTCGCCGGCGTGTCCCTGCGGACCCTGCTGACCGTCGGCGCCGGGCTCGCCGCGCTCATGTGGACGGTCGTGCTCGTCACCTGGCCCTGGAACCTGTACTTCGACGCCCGGCACGTCACCGCCGAGCACGAGGTCTCCCGCGCCCGGGGCATCGCCGTCCCGCCGGCCCGCGACGGCGAGGCGCGGCGGATCGCGCGGTGGATGCTGCGCTTCGCGATCGGCGGGCACCTCGCCACCGCCGCCGTCACCGCGGTCTTCGCGGCCGTGTCCGGCGAGCTGACCGGCTACTACCTCGCCGGGTTCTACCTGCTGTCCACGCTCGTGCGGCCGGCCGCCGCGTACTTCGGCCACCTCCGCGACCGGATCACGTCGCTGCGCCGGGAGAGCACCCACCCCCGCGACGACGTCGTCACGCTCAACGCCGACGTGGAGGCGCTCAAGGAGGCCGTGGAGCGGGTGCAGCGGGAGCTCGACGAGGCCCGGACGGCCACCGCCGACGACCTGGCCGGGCTGCGCAAGCAGGCGGGCGCCGACCTGACCCGCCTGGAGGACGCGCAGGCCGCCGACCGGGCCGCCGCCCGCGACCGCGACGAGGCGCTCAAGGCCCGCATCGACCAGATGGCCCGCCGCGTCGAGGGCACCCTCGACGGCATCAGCGACCACCAGGAGCTGCTGACCGGCATCCGCGCCCTGGTGCGGATGATCAGGACGGATCCGGTGTAGCGCCGTCCTGCCACGCGCGGAAGACGGCCGGCAGCCCCGGGTGGCCGGCGTCGGCCAGGTGCACCAGCTTGTGCCTGGTCATCGCCATCCCGAGCCGGACGCCGTCGTGCAGGCCGGCGCCGCCGGCCAGCGCCGCGACGAGCCCGGCGGCGTAGACGTCCCCGGCGCCGGTCGCGTCGACGACCCGCTCCACCGGCACCGGGTGCTGCGGGTGGAAGCGGGCCCGCAGCAGCGGCCCCGACCGCGTGAACGTCGTGACGCCGGCGGGGCGCTTGACATGCACGAAGCGCCCGGGCCGGCCGACCCGCAGGATCCGGTCGGCGGCCCACGTGTCGTCGCCGGTCGTGCCGAGGGCCTGCAGCTCCCGCTCGTTGAGCAGGACGTGGTCGGCCAGGGTGGCGAGCGCGGTGACCGGCGCCGACCCGCTCGCCGCCCACACGTGCCCCGGGTCGAACGACAGCACCGTCTCCGGGCTGCGCTCCCGCACCGCGGCGAGCACGGCGGCGAGCACCACCGGCGTCAGCTGGTCCAGGAACGACGTCACGTGCACGATCCTGGCCGCCGACAGGTACTCCACGACCGCCTCGAACTCGACCTCCAGGTGCGCGGCCATGCGGTCGTTGGCGCCGGGGTGGACCAGCAGCGTCCGCTCACCGTCCTCGACCAGCGACAGGCACACGCCGCTGAGCTCGCGCGGCTCCTCGCGCAGCATCCCCGTGTCGACGCCGAGCGCGCGCAGCCGCTCCGCGAGCGGGGCGCCCGGCACCGGCAGCTGGCCGGCGACGCCGACGTAGCCGAGCCGGAGCCCGGCATCGATGTGCGCCAGCGCGTTGATCGTGTTGTACGCGGACCCGCCGACGGCGACCCGGACCGCCGCGCCCTGCACCGTGCGCATGGCGGCGTCGACCGTCGCCGCGCCGACCCTGCCCTCCGCGCCCCAGGCGACGGAGCCACGCAGCAGCGCCTTCGCGGCGGGTGACACCGGGGCGATCGAGTCGAGGTTGAGGGCCCCGACCCCGACGACGTCGAACCTGAACCCCACCTGACTCCTCAGCCGGCCACAGTCTGATGCTCCCCGACCATGACCCTGACCCCGGTCGGCGACGCGGCGTCGAACGCCGCCTCCACGGTAACCCGCTCCATCTCCGCGGCGAGCGCCTGGATGTCGGCGGGGGACAGCCGGTGCGTGTCGGCGCAGATCGAGACGTCCACCGCGCCGGGCGCGGCGTCGACGCTGATGTTGAGCTCGGCGTCCAGCACGTCGACCTTCCGGTTCCACCAGCTCGTCGACAGCGGCACCGCGTCGGCCAGCTGACCCGGGGTGGCGAGGTCGTCCGCGGGCGGCGGCGCGCCGTCGCGGGTGCGGCGGTCGTTCACGATGATCGAGAAGTCGACGTCGCCGCGGTCCGCGCGGACCCGCTCCAGCATCGCCGTCAACGCGAGCGGGTCGAAGTGGCCGTGCATGTACGCGTTCGTCGCCGCCGTCCACGCCCGCCCGACCACCTCGTCGAACGTCGCGCCGGCCACGTCGACCGCGCAGATGCTCAGCTGGGCGAGCTGGCTCACCGAGTCGGCGCAGCCGGGACGGAAGCGGTTGCTCACCACCAGCTGCGCGACGCTCGGGTTACGGCCCGTGAGCCTGGCCAGGGCGACGGCATAGGCGGCGAGGACCACGTAGCCGACTCCGGCGCCGGTGCGGTGCGCGACCAGCTGCATCGCCAGGTGCATCGCCGGCGAGCGGTGGGTGAGCTCCCAGTACCGCGGCTCCCGCGGGTCGTCGGAGACGCCGAACCGCCGCGCCGGGATCGCCCGCAGGATCTGCTCCCAGTGCCGCAGCGACTTGTCGCTCTGCCGCCGCCCGGACGCCGTCGCCTGCTTCGCCGCCATCTCCAGCGGCGTCAGCCCGGGCAGCGGCGCCGCCGTCGTGCCGGTCGCCGGGTCGAGGTGCGCCATGTCCCGCACGATCGCGTCGATGCCGAAGCCGTCCACGGCGACGTGGCAGTACAGCACGACGACGTGCGTCACCGAACCGTCGCGGCACACGACGCCCATCCGCACGGGCCACTCGGCCTCGTAGTCGAACGGCGCCACCTCGTACCGCAGCCGCAACGCCTCGGCGACGGCCTCCGGCTCCTCGTCGGTGCCGACGACGTCGACGACGTCCAGGGGCACCTCGCCGGACTCCGACACGACCTGCCGGACCGGGTCGCCGAACCGCAGCTTGGTCCGCAGCGCCTGGTGACGGCTCACCAGATAGCGCAGCAGGGTCTGCATGGACTCCACCGGCGTCCCCGGCGGCATCGCCACGGTCCCGCCGATGTTCATGCTCAGCCCGGTGTCCCGCATGGTCTGCCAGATCCCCAGCTGCGCCCAGGTCAGGTCGGCCTCCCCGGCCCCCTCACCGTGAAACGGCACGAGGATGCGACGTGTGCTACTGCCCATTCGCCATTTCCCTTTCTCGGACCGCCCAGGGAAATTCTCTGCACGCATCCGAAGAAGTCAATGGCCCGGGTGGTCAGGGGGTGATGGAGGCCCGGCGGGCGGCACGCGAGCGGCGCACGCCCAGGACGCCGACCACGATCAGGAGGACGCCGAACACGCCGACACCCGCGACGATCATCGTCAGGTCGTGCAGCGTCAGGTTGGACATGAACGAGGACATGGCGCCAAGTGTGCCAGTTCGCCGGCCGCCGCGATGCCCCGGACGATCATGCGGAGCGAGCGCCGGCCGGCCCGCGGCCACCCGGGCCGGCCGTCTCGCTTCCGGTGAGCTTGTGCGATCGCATGCTTCGCTTCCGGTAACACCAGTCTCAGTGGAACCGCCCGGCACGGGGCACGAACCGCCGCAGCACCACCCGATCGATGATTTTTAGGGCACCTTGAGAGCGGCCACCGTGCTCGTCAGGCCGGCGGTGAGCCGGTCGAGCTCCGCGGCGAGCTCCTTCGCGCGCAGCACGGCCGCGTGCGCCTCCCTGCGCTTGCCGGCGACGACGGTCATCGTGTCGGCGATCTCGGCTGCGCCGCCGGCGGCCCGGCCGATGCCGCCCGACATGCCCGCGGTGGTGCTGCTCTGCTGCTCGACCGCGCGGGCGATCGTCGTCTGGAAGCCGCTGACCCGGCCGATGACGTCGGTGATCCGGCCGATCGCCTGCACGGCGCCGGTGGTGTCGGCCTGCAGCGCGGCGATGCGGCGGGTGATGTCCTCGGTCGCGGTGGCCGTCTCCTGCGCCAGGTCCTTGACCTCGCTGGCGACGACGGCGAAGCCCTTGCCCATGGCGCCCGCGCGGGCCGACTCGATCGTGGCGTTCAGCGCGAGCAGGTTCGTCTGCTCCGCGATCGACGTGATGACCTTGATCACGGCGCCGATCTCCGACGAGGAGTCGCCGAGCCGGGTCATCGTCCTGCCGGTGGCGTCGGTGACCCGGACGGCGTCGGCGGCCACGGTCGCGGCCTCGCCGCTGCTGCGGGAGATCTCGCCGATGCTGGCGTCCAGCTGCCGCGCGCCGTCCGCGACGCCGGTGACCTGGGTGTGCACGTGCTGCGCCGCCTCCAGGACGCGCTGCGACGCGGCGACGGACTGCTCGGCCGAGGTGAGCATCTCCTCGACGATCCCGCCGAGCTGCCGGCCGGCGGCGCCGAGCGCGGCGGCCGACGCGGCGACGTCGCGGACCGTGCCGGCGACCCGGTCGAGCGTGCCGTTCACGGCGGCGGCCAGCGGCGAGGCGCCGTCCGGCACGCGCCCGGTGAGGTCGCCGGCGGCGGCCCGGCGCAGCACCCGCACCGCCTCGTCCCCGCCGCCCGCACCGCGGCGGCCGGCGAGGAAGCCGACCGCGACGCCGGCCAGGACGCCGCCCAACACGATCAGAAACGTGGACATGATGCCCTCCCGGTCTTCCCATCGGCCGGGAACGTGAGGAAACCAGAGGTTCCGGTGATGGACTTCCCGCATCGATGAGGCAGGATGGCCCCGATGGGCGAGCTGCTGCTGGGGGGTCGCTATCACCTCGAGGAGCTGCTCGGCTCGGGCGGCATGTCGGTGGTGTGGCGGGCCCGTGACGAGGTCCTGCACCGCGCGGTCGCGGTCAAGGTGCTGCACCTGAACGACGACCGGCAGGACGGCCGGATCCGGGCGGAGGCGCGCGCCGCCGCCGCGCTGTCGCACCCCAACCTCGCCCAGGTGCACGACTTCGGCGAGGACGGCTTCCCGTTCCTGGTCATGGAGCTGGTCGAGGGCCGGACCCTCCAGCAGCACATGGACGACGGCCCGATGCCGCCGGCGGAGGTGTTCCGGATCTGCGCGGGCGTCGCCGCCGGGCTCGCCGCCGCGCACGAGGCCGGGCTCGTCCACCAGGACGTCAAGCCGGCGAACATCATGGTCACCCCCGACAATGCCGGCCAACTGGCGAAGCTCGTCGACTTCGGCCTCGCCACGCCCGCCGGCTCGCGGCTGCCCGACGACGTCCTCGGCACACCCGCGTACCTGGCCCCGGAGCGGCTGTCCGGCCAGGTCGCGCCGCCGTCGGACGTCTACGCGCTCGGGGTGCTGCTCTACCGGCTCCTGTCCGGGGAGCTGCCGTGGACGGCGGAGACGACCACCCAGCTGATCCGCGACCACGTCTTCACGCCGCCGCTGCCGCTGCCGCCGCTGCCCGGGGTGCCCGACGCCGTCGCCAGGCTGTGCATGGCGAGCCTGGCGAAGGATCCGGCCGGCCGCCCCTCCGCTTCCGCCGCCGCCGGTGTACTGGCAGCGGCGGCCGCCACCGGGACGACGCCGACCGGCGCGGTGGCCGTCCCGACACCGGCCTCCTCCTCCGGCGATGCCGGGCCCGACCGCGGGGGGCGGGGGCGCCGGTTCGCCCTCGCCGCCCTCGTCCTGCTCGTCGCCGCCGCGTTCCCGTGGATCCTGGCCGCGCTGGACGGCGCCGGACGGCACGACACCGCCGGCGCGGCCACCAGCGGGCCCGCGCACCCCGATGCTCAGCGCGGCACGCTGCCGGGTGGCGCCGGGCCGGGCGGCGCCGCGTCGACCGGCGCGACCGGTTCGCAGGGCGCTGGGCCGGGCCTGCCCCCGCAGCCGTGGGGCGGCACGCTCGCCACCACGCCGGCTGGGCCCGCCACACCCACGACGCCCACGGCGCCCACCGAGGGCACGACGCCGCCGCGCACCGCCGGGCCGACGCCGCAAGGGACGGCACCGGTCGCGTTCACCACCGAGGCCGCCACCGTCCAGGCCGCGTGCGCCGGCGCCGGGCGGGTCCGGATCGTGACCGTGACGGTGACCAAGCCGTACAAGACGGAGACCCGCCAGGACGGTCCGGCCGCGACCGCGTTCGTCGAGCTCCGCCACGGCAACGACCTCGTCCGGATGACGCTCACCTGCCCGTCCGGCGAACCGGTCATGAATGTGACGCGTAGCACCCGCTGATTCGCGCTGCGTGTATTTCTCCCTATGAATTGTCGCTGATCAATGGTCGGCTGGACCGATGACCAGACCTTCCACGCACGCGGTGATCCTCGGCGCCAGCATCGCCGGGCTCCTCGCCGCCCGCGCGTTGAGCGACACCTTCGGCACCGTGACCGTCATCGACCGCGACGACCTCACCGGCACCGGCCCCCGCAAGGGTGTCCCGCAGGGCCGGCACGCGCACATGCTTTTCGCCAGGGGCCGCGAGGTCCTCGAGGACCTGTTCCCCGGCCTCACCGGCGAGCTCGTCGCCGCCGGCGCGCTCACCGTCGACATCCAGGCGGGCTTCGCCTGGCACAACGGCCCGAACCCGATGGCCCGCGCCGCCTCCGACCTCGTCGTCCTGGCCGTCAGCCGGCCGGCCCTGGAGGACTACCTGCGGGCCCGCGTCGGCAAGCTCCCCAACGTCGCCCTCCGCGGCGGCCTCGAAGCCGCCGGCCTGCTGCACGACCCGGACACGGGTGGTGGCACCGTCACCGGCGCGCGGGTCGTCCCCGCCGGCGCCGGGCCGGGCGACGCGGCCGAGGAGCTGCGGGCCGACCTGGTCGTCGACGCCACCGGCCGGGGCAACCGGGGCACCACCTGGCTCGGCGAGCTCGGCTACGCGCCGCCGGAGCAGGACAGCGTCATGGCCGGCGTCGTGTACGCCACCCGCGAGTACGAGCGCCGCCCCCTCGCCAGCGGCATGCTCGGCGTGCTGACCGGGGTGACGCCGGAGTACCCGTACGGCGCGGCGCTGCTGCCGATGGAGGGCGACCGCTGGATCCTGACCCTCGCCGGGCTCGGCGACGACCTGCCGCCCACCGACGAGGCCGGCTTCGCCGCCTACGCGACCCGCCTGCCGATCGGCGACCTCGCCGAGGTGGTGCACGGCGCCCGGCCGCTCGGGCCGGCGCGGCCGTTCCGGGTCCCGGCGAGCGTGCGCCGGCGGTACGAGCGGATCCCCCGCCACCCGGAGGGCTTCCTCGCCTTCGGCGACGCCATCTGCGCCTTCAACCCGATCTACGGCCAGGGCATGACCGTCGCCGCGCTCGAGGCCCTGCAGCTGCGGGCCGCGGCCGGCGGTGGGCTCGACGGCCTGCCCCGGCGCTTCTACGCCAGGGCGTCGAAGGTGATCGACACGCCGTGGGACATGGCCGTCGGCGGCGACCTCGCGTTCCCGTCCGTGCCCGGCAGGCGCACCGCGAAGATCCGGTTCTTCAACTGGTACATCGCGAGACTGCTCCGCGCGGCGGAGACCTCGCCGGAGGTGGCGGTCGCCTTCCACCGCACGGTGAACCTGACCGCGCCGCCGGAGCGCCTCTTCGCCCCGGCAATCCTGCGGCGGGTCTTCCTCGGCCGGCACTGACGCTGACGCCGCCACTGACGCCGGCGCTAGCGCTCACGACGGCGCGGACAATTGACGCTGGCGTGGACGGCGCCGCTGACGTCGACGGCTGACGTTGACGTTGACGCCGGCACTGACGTTGAGGGCTGGCGTTCACGGCGGTGCGGACGGTTGACGCTGGCGTGGACGGCGGCGCTGACGTTGAGGGCTGACGTTGACGTTGACGCCGGCACTGACGTTGAGGGCTCGCGTTCACGGCGGTGCGGACGGTTGACGCTGGCGTGGACGGCGGCGCTGACGTTGAGGGTTGACGTTGACGGCGGCGCTGACGTTGACGGCGGTGCTGACGCTGGCGGTGCTGGCCGCGCTGGCGTTGCTCGCGTTGCTGGTGGCGCTGGCGCCGTCAGCCGAGCGCGCGGATGGTCCGGTCGCCGACGACCAGGAGGCGGCCGGAGGCGAGCATGAGCTCCGCGGACGTGTCGTCGTAGGCGGCGAGCCGCAGCCGCCGCACCACGGCGCCGTCGGCGGCGCGCAGCACGACGATCTCCGTGAACTCCGACGACGGCGTGAAGTTGCCGTGCTTCACCGCGGCGTACACGTGCCCGCCGCCGCTGACCAGCGCGGCGTGCAGCGCGTTGTACTGGTAGCCCGGCAGCGCCAGGGGAGTGGCCCAGGCGGCGGCGCCCGAGGTCGGGTCGTAGCGGCGGACGGTGCCGGTGAGGCCGTAGCCGAACAGAGCGCCGCCGCCGGCGGACAGGCCGTCGACCCACTCGTCGCCGGCGGCGGTGCCGCGGCACCAGCGGACGGAGCCGGTCGCCGGGGCGAGCGAGCACAGCGCCTCGGGGCCGGCGCCGGAGGCGAGCAGCGACCCGCGGTGCCCGACGAGCGAGAACCCGGGCCGCATGCGGGTCCAGAGCCGGAGCCCGGTCTTCAGGTTGAACGCGAACAGCAGGCTCGCCCCGCCGCTGCCGTCGCCCGTGCCGCGGACCGGGCCGTAGGCACCCTGCACGACGACGTCGCCCACGACTGCCGGCGCGCCGGCCGCGTCGCCGTCCACCGCGCCCGACCAGGCCAGGGTGCCGTTGCGGACGCGGTACGCGCGGAGATGGAACCCGGTGCACAGCTCGCGGCACTTCGGTCCGCTGGTGACCAGGACGTGCCCGCCCGCGACGGTGAAGGGCAGGATCGCCCCGTCGTCGGGCAGCGGCACCTCCCACCGTTTCGCCCCGTCGCGGGTGTACGACGCGAGCCGGCTACGCGTGCCGTCGGCCTCGAGGCTGCGCACGAACAGGGCGCCGTCGACGTCGGCGAGCTGCAGCGGGCGGCGGCCGGCGAGCCTGCCCAGGACGGTGACGGCACCGGTGCGCACGTCGACGCGGCGCAGCGCGCCCTTGCCGTAGGCGACGGTGACCTTGCCGCCGGCGACGGCCGCGCCGCCGACGGTGTCGTCGCCGCCGGCCTGCCGCTGCCACACCTGCCGCCGCACGTCGAGGCCGCCGGTGCCGCTCTGGTAGTTGTCGTTGGCGCCGCCGCCGCCGTGCTGCGGCCAGTTGCCCGGGGTCGCCGCCACCGCGGGGTCCGCGAGCAGCGCGCCGGCGACACACACGGCGACGACCGCCGCCATCCTGCTGATCATGGATTCAGCGAACCAGCGGCAGGTTGCAGGACGGTGAGAACGGTCGCAGTCCACCCGCCCGTGTGCCCGCGGGCGTCACGGCGTGCGATAGTCGGTGTGTGGCGGCGCGGTAGGCGCGCTGTCCCGGACGAGTCACGTCGTACCCGGCCCGACAAGACGGCGTGGTGCCCGGGAGTGTGCCATGCTCGTCCAGATCCTCGGTTCCCTGTGCGTCCTGCTGCCCTTCGTGCTGGTCCAGCTCGGCGTGTGGACGTCCATGTCGCGCCGGTACGTGTGGCTCAACCTCATCGGCTCCACCGCCCTCGCCGTCGAGGCCGCCCTGGGGCGCGACTGGGGGTTCCTGCTCCTGGAGGGCGTCTGGGCGCTCGTCTCCCTGCGCTCCCTCTTCACGTCCCGCCCCGGTCACACCGCCGCGCCGGCTCCGGACGCCACCAGCCGCACCTGACGCGTCGTGCAACCTTCGCCGGCGGTGCGTCCGTCGTACGGGGGACGACGAGGAGGCGCCGCATGCGACAGCCGGACCAGGAGGACTTCCGTGCGTTCGCCACCGCCCGCATGGACCGGTGGCGGCGCACGGCGTTCCTGCTCTGGCAGGACTGACACGGCGCCGGCGACCCGCACCTGGCTCGACGAGTGCCGCCGCCCGCCGTCCCCGGCCACGGTCCCCGCGCGACGATGCTGGTGTCCAGCGCGCCCGCGGCGTCCCCGAAGGCCCTGCCGCTCCCGCCGGAGCAGCTCGTCCCGCTCGCCGCCCACCTCGCCGTGGAACTGGCCTCCTGATACGCCGACTCGCGACGCGACGGTCCGTGGCGGGCCACACTCGGATGAGTGACGACGATCGGCCCCGACCCGGCCGCACCGCAGGCGCACCCCGCCAACCCCGCGCAGTCGCCCCGCCCGGCACCGGCCACAGCTCCGGCTTCCGTGTCTGGCCCGGCTTCCGCGTCCGGGCCGGCTCCCGCGTCTGGCCCGGCTTCCGCGTCTGGTCCGGCGTCCGCGTCCGGCCCGGCTTCCGCGTCTGGCCCGGCTTCCGCGTCTGGCCCGGCTTCCGCTGCTGGGCCGGCGTCCGCGTCCGGCCCGGCGGCGGTGTCCGGGCGGACGGTGCGGGCCACGGATGGTCCGTTGGCCGGTGCGTTCCTGACGATGCCGGCGTTGCGCCTGCTGCTCGCGGAGACCCTGCGGCCGGGTGCCCTCTCGACGGTGGTGGACGAGCTGGTCGCCCACCTGCAGCGCCTTCCTGCCCGTCCGAGGGCGGGCGCCACTCCAGCAACACCCGGCCAGGCTCCCGCGCCCTCGCCCCTGCCCACGCCGCTTCCCGCGCTGCCTTTGTGGGACACCATCCGCCCAGGCATCGTCTTGGGGCGATGGCCTCCGGGCCAGACAGGACCCGGCGGATCACCGTCACCACCCGGGGCCCCGCCACAGCCCGGCCTTCCTCCACAACCGCCCGGCCCAGGCCCGCAACCGCCCGGTCCAGGCCCGCAACCGCCCGGCCCAGGCCCGCAACCGCCCGGCCCAGGCCCGCAACCGCCCGGCCCAGGCCCGCAACCGCCCGCATCTCCTCCGCAACAGCCCAGCCCTGCCACACAAACGCCAGGTCTTCCCCCGCAGTCGCCTGGTGCTCCCGCGCAACAGCCCGGTCGTCCCGCTCAATCGTCTGGTGCGCCCGCTCATTCGCCTGGTCCTGCGGCGCGGTCGCCTGACGCTCGTGTGCAACCGCCTGGTGCTTCCTCGCAGATGCCTGGTGCTTCTCAGCAGCAGGCCGGTTCTCCTGTGCGACCGCCTGGGGATCCTGTGCAGCCGCGTGGGGCTTCTCCGCAACAGCCCGGTGCTGTTGCACAACTTCCTGGTGCGTTGCCGCAACAGCCTGGTTCTCCTGCACGACAGCCACAGCAGCCTGGCGCCGCCCCGCCGGCTGGGGGTGTGCCGTTGCCGTTGTTCCAGGACGGACCTCCGGCGTTGCCCGGGGGTGTGCCGCCTCCCTCGTCGCACGCGGCCGCGCCGCCCGTGACCGGAGGTGGGCGGCAGCCGCTCGAGGACCTTCGGGCGTTGCTGCCGGCCGAGCCGGCGGCGCAGCGGGAGGTGTTGCGTGAAGCGGTCGGATGGCTGGTGGAGCACGTCGACCAGCCGCAGGTCCTCGCGGCCCGGTGTGCGGAGCTCGGGCCGGTCGTGGCGCAGCTCGGGGTGGTGCCGCAGCGGCTGGACAACCTGGCGGTGCTGTTCGTGGACATGCTGCGGGCCAACCCGCCCGGGGTGCCGGTCCGGCGGGACCAGGAAGAAGCGTGGGCGACGACCGGCAGGCTCGTGGCGCGGTGGCTCGCGGACGGGGCGGCCGCCGCCGCGCACGAGCCGGTGTCGTGGAGCGCGCCGGTGCTCGCGCACGAGCGGCGCGGGCAGGTCGGGGCGGAGCTGCGGGTGCGGACGTACCTGCCGTATCCGTGCCTGCCCGGGCAGCTCGCGGTCGTCGAGTCGGCGCTGCTGCCGGGGCGCTGGCGGCACTGCTGGGCCGTGCCCGACCCGGCCGCGGGCAACGTCGTCGAGCTGCACGTCGTCCCGCACGGCATCGATCCGGTCGGGGCGGCGCTCGTCGAGCGGACCGCGGCCGGTGACGTGTTGCGGTTGCGGCCGGTGTACGGGCCGCCCGCCGCCGACCCGATGTCGGCCCGGCCGCTGCTCGTCGTCGCCGGGCGGGACGCGGTGGCACCGGTGCGGGCGCTGCTGGGGATGCTGCGCGCGACAGGGGATCCGCGGGCGGTGACGGTGTTCTGGCCCGCGGCGGTGGAACGGGACCTGTACCGCCTGGCCGACGTCGCCGCCGAGGGCACCGTCGTGATCCGCGGCCGGTTTCCCGCAGGCCACGACGAGGACTGGACCGGCCACGACGCGTTCGTCGCCGACGAGCCGGCGGCCGTCGCGCAGGTGCGGGCCCGGGTCGTGGCCGCCGGTGTGCCCGAGGACCGCGTCCGGGTCGCCGCCGGGTGAGCCGGCGTCACCCGAACGGGTGACACGGGTGGGTGTGCGATGGGCCGTTCGTGCGCGTCGTAGCGTACGAACGGCCCAAAAATGCGAGTTTTGTCAGATTGCTGTCAACCTCATGGTCGTCGTTTAGCTTCGGGTCATCTGCCCTACTTCGTGGAGGTGAGATGGGAATCCGGAAGGGTGTCGCCGTCGCCGTGGCGGCGGGTGTCGTCGCGGCCGGAGCCGCCGTCCATGCCGGGCCGGCGTTCGCGGCCGACTACGGCGTGGTCCGCGGCGTGGTCGCCTTGACCAACAGTGCACGTGCCCGGGCGGGCTGCGGCCCGGTCACGTTGAGCCCGCGGCTGAGCTACGCCGCGTGGCTGCACTCGAGGGACATGGCCGACCGCGGCTACTTCTCCCACGGGTCGCCCCGCGGTAGCGGCCCGGGAAGCAGAGTGGCGTCCGCGGGCTACCGGTGGTCGTCGTACGGCGAGAACATCGCCTGGGGCCAGCGCAGCGCGCGCGAGGTCATGAACGACTGGATGAACAGCCCCGGTCACCGGGCCAACATCCTCGACTGCCGGTTCCGCAACGTCGGGGTCGCGGTCGCGTACAACGGACGCGGCGTGCCCTACTGGACCCAGGACTTCGCCAGTCCGCGCTGAGGGTGGGACGAGCGTTCCCGCGGGCACGACGACCGCCCGCGGGAACCTCGCCGGCCGGCGTCCACAGGACAGCCGGGCGATGGGCGTGCCGGGCGACGGGCGACGGGCGTGCCGGGCGATGGGCGTGCCGGGCGATGGGCGTGCCGGGCGATGGGCGCGTCGAGTGGCGAGCGCGTCGGGCGGCGAGCGTGTCGCGGATCAGAAAAAGTAGCCGGCCCGCATCCGGAACACATGCGGCAGCAACTCGGCGCGGTCGACCTCAAGGGGCCGCGCACGGAGCCCGGATCGCCTCCATGCGGGTGATCGAATCGAGGCGCGCGGGGTGTCGCGTGCCGATTGTGATCTCGCCCGCGTCGTATTTCGCGATCATTTCAAGCAGGCACGCCGACCGGGGGCGGGGGAGCCGGCGTTCTCGGTGGGAATAGACAAACGCACTTTCCTCCAAACGCCGCCGAATCGTCGTTGAGAAAGCGATGAGAAAACCATAACAGTCGATCTTGTTTTGGTGGACCGGCAGAATTGGCGCGGGCCGCAAGATTCAGGGCAGGGGCGGCGGGCCGCGGGAGATCTTGCGGCATTCAGCCAGTTCACAGCCAGGGTTCACCACGTGTTGCCCGGGTGGGCTGGACAGATCGGGCGCCGGACCGCCTAATGGAATGCACCCCGCCGGACCCGCAGCCCGGTGGTCGCCGGAGCACCCGGGACAACCCTGCCCCACCCCCGCCGTTCATCCAGCCGTCGCCGCTCATCCGGCATTCGCCGAACCGGTAGCAGCGCCCGCACGGCTCGTAGAACCGCAGTACAACCGAAACCGCCGCCGCACGCGTCACTCAAGTCAACCACAACACCACCCTGGGTAGCACGCACCCTTGAACGGGAGGCCGCCGTGAACGACATCCTCACCGAGGCAACCGCCGCCGCCTACGTGGCCGCCGCCGGGTTCCGGGTCGGTCCTGTCGGACGCGTCGGCGTCGAGCTCGAGTACTGCGTGCGCGACCTGAGTGAGCCGATGCACCGGCCCGATCCGGAACGCCTCCTCGACCTGCTCGCCCACCTCGGCAACCCGCTGCCCGGCGGCAGCGGCGTCACGATCGAGCCCGGCGGGCAGCTGGAGCTGTCCTCCGCCGTCGGCGCGTCGATGGCCGACTGCGTCGCCGCGCTCGCCGCCGACCTCGCCCTCGTCCGCGCCGCCCTCGCCGGTCACGGCCTCGTCCTGGACGGCACCGGCCTCGACGACGTGCGGGCGCCGCTGCTCGTCACCGACCACCCGCGGTACGTCGCGCTCGCCGAATACCACGAGCGGTCGGGCCCGAAGGGGCTCGCGGTCATGTGCAACTCCGCTTCGATCCAGGTCTGCCTGGACGCCGGCACCGACGACCCCGACGACTGGGGCCACTACCGGCGCCGGTGGTGGCTCGCCGACGCGATCGGCCCGGTGGTCATGGCCGCGTTCGCGAACTCGCCGCACCGCTCGAAGTCCGGCCGGCGCTGGGTGTCGCACCGGCAGGGGCTGCGCTTCGGCACCGACGCCAGCCGCACCCGCGCGCCGCGCCGCGCCGACGACCCGCGCGCCGCCTGGTCCCGGTACGCCCTCGCCGCCAACGTCGCCATGGTCGCCGGCCCGGGCCGCTGGCACGTGCCGGCCGGGCTGACGATGCGCGCCTGGCTGCGCGGCCACGGCCCCCGGCCCGTCACGCTCGAGGACCTCGAGCGGCACCTCGGCACCCTCGTCCCGCCGGTGCGCCCCCGCGGCTACCTGGAGCTGCGGATGATCGACCAGCAGCCCGGCGACGGCTGGGTCGTGCCGGTCGCGGTCGTCACCGCCCTGCTCGACGACCCGCAGGGCGCCGAGGCGGCCGCCGCCGCGACCGAGCCGCTGCGCTCCCCGCTGCGCCGGCACCGCGACTGGGTCGTCGCCGCCCGCGAAGGCCTCGCCGACCCGGCGCTCGCCGCCGCCGCCCTGACCTGTTTCACCGCCGCGGGTGAAGTCCTGCGCCGGCAGGGTGCCCCGCTCACCGTGCGGGACGCGGTCGCCGAGTTCACCGACCGGTATGTGGCGCGCGGATCCTGCCCCGGCGAGGACCGCCGCGAGCAGCGCCGCAAGGTCCGGGTCGGCGCGGGCGGATGAGCCGCTGGCAGCGCCGCGAAGGGTTAGCCCCCCGCCCGCGGACGCACCGCGGGCGGGTCGGGGAGGTCCGGGCCGGCGCGGACGGATGAGGCCCCGGCATGGGCGGACGAGACGGTGGCGCGGCACCCCGGGTGTGGTATCAACGGGGTGACGATCCCCAGCGCCCACGCGCGCGACCACACCGAGGAGCCGGACCAGTGCGGGACATCGCCGTGTTCAGTGGCAGCGCCCATCCGGAGCTGGCGGAGGAGATCTGCACGCATCTCGAGGTGCCGCTGCAGCCCGTGCGGGTCGACCGGTTCGCCAACGACTGCCTCGAGGTGCAGTTGCAGGCCAACTGCCGGGAGCGGGACGTGTTCCTCATCCAGCCGCTGGTCCCGCCCGTCCAGGAGCACCTCGTCGAGCTGCTGCTGATGCTGGACGCCGCCCGCGGCGCCTCCGCCGCCCGCACGACCGTGGTCATGTCGCACTACGCCTACGCCCGCTCCGACAAGAAGGACGAGCCGCGCATCTCCATCGGCGGCCGGCTCGTCGCGGACCTGCTCAGCGCCGCCGGTGCGTCCCGGGTGCTGACGCTGACCCTGCACTCGCCGCAGGTGCACGGGTTCTTCAGCGTGCCCGTCGACCACCTGCACGCGCTGCGCGAGCTCGCCACCCACTTCCGCGGCCTCGACCTCACCAACAGCGTGGTGGTCTCGCCAGACCTCGGCAACGCGAAGGTGGCGTCCGCGTTCGCGCGGTTGCTGGGTGTACCGGTGGCCGCCGGCGCCAAGCAGCGCTTCAGCGACGACCGGGTGGTGATCAGCGCCGTCATCGGCGACATCGAAGGCAAGGACGTCATCGTCCTGGACGACGAGATCGCCCGGGGCAGCACCGTCATCGAGCTGATCGACCGGCTCCGCGAGCGCGGCGTCGCCAGCATCCGGGTCGCCTGCACGCACGGCCTCTTCACCGACGGCGCCCTCGACCGGCTCGCCGCCCAGCCCGACGTGCTCGAGATCGTCTGCACCAACAGCGTCCCCATCCCGAAGGGGAAGTGGGTGCCGAAGCTGCGGGTGCTGTCGATCGCGCCCGCGATGGCCGAGGCGATGCGCCGCATCCACAACGGCGAGTCGGTCAGCTCGCTGTTCCACTGACCTCCACATGCGCATGGAACAGCCTTTCCTTGGGGTGCTCGGGCCGATGCGGGGCCTGATCGGCGGTCAGCCGGTCGACCTCGGCGGCCCCCGCCAGCGGGCCGTCCTCGCCCGGCTCGTCGTCGCCGGCGGGCACGTCGTGCCGACCGACCGGTTCATCGACGACCTGTGGCAGGGCGTGCCGCCTCCGAAGGCGCTCGCCGCGCTCCAGGTGTACGTGTCGAACCTGCGCCGGGTCCTGGAGCCCGGCCGCCCGCCACGCACCCCGGCCACCGTGCTCGTGACGGCGGCGCCCGGGTATGCGCTGCACCTGCCCGCGGACGCCGTCGACGCGTGGCGGTTCGAGGCGCTGCTGCGGGAGGGCACCACGGTCGCGGGCGCCGACCCCGGGCGGGCCGACGGGCTGCTGCGGGAGGCGCTCGCCGCGTGGGAGGGCCCGGCGTACGCGGAGTTCGCCGACGAGTCGTGGGCCGTCCCGGAGGCCGGGCGCCTGGAGGAGCTGCGGCTGGTCTGCGTGGAGGTCGGCGGGCGGGTCGCGGTGCGGCTCGGCCGGGCGGCGCTGGCCGTGCCGTCGCTGGAGCGGCACGTGTCCGCGCATCCGCTGCGGGAGGAGGCGGTGCACCTGCTCGCGTCGGCGCTGTACGCGGCCGGCCGGCAGGGGGACGCGCTCGCCGTGCTGCGGTCCGCCCGGGACCGGCTGGCGGCGGAGCTGGGGGTCGATCCGGGGCCGGCGCTGCGGGCGCTCGAGGCGGACGTCCTCGCGCACGCCCCGCACCTCGACGCCGCTCCGCGCGAACAGGCGAGCGGCGCCGCTCCACACGGGCAGGCGGGCGGCTCGGCCGGGGAACTGACGCCGGCGGGGGCGGGTGCGTCGGGCACGGGCGCCGCAGCACCGGACTCGCCGAGGCGGGAGGCGCCGCTGGGACCTGCTCCGTCCGGGCCGTCATCTCAAGCGCATCCGTCCGGGGGGTTACGTCGTACATCTGCCGAAAACGCGGACAGAGGAACGTTCGGCCGGTCGGAGGAGCTGGCCACGCTCGACCACGTCGCCGGGGAGGTCCTGCGGGACGGGCTGCGGGTCGTGTGGGTCGGCGGGGAGGCGGGCGCGGGGAAGACGACGCTGCTGCGGATGTTCGCGGCGCGGCTCGGGTCCGGCTGGAAGGTCGCGTGGGGCCGGTGCCCCGAGGTCGACGGGGCGCCGCCCGCCTGGGCGTGGAGCGAGGTGCTGGGCGCGCTGCCGGCGGACCGTCCCGACGCGCGGCTGGCCCCGCTGCTGGGCACCGGGGGCGGCGGCGGGCAGTTCGCGCTCGCGCAGGCCGTCGGGGAGCACCTCGCCGGGTTCGGGCCGCTGCTCGTCGTGCTCGACGACGTCCACCGGGCCGACGGCGAGACGCTGCAGGTGCTGCGGCACGTGGCCGTCGCGTTCGCCGACCGGCCGCTGCTGCTGGTCGCCACCCACCGGCCCGGCGAGGCCCGGCCCGACCTCGACCCGGTGCGGGCCGCGCTCGCCGGGCACCGGGCCGTCGACGTCGACCTCGGCGGGCTCGACGCCTCCGCCGGCGCGGCGCTCCTGCAGCACCTCGGCGTGCCCTCCGACGCGGTCGACGACGTCGTCGCGCGCACCGGCGGCAACCCGCTGTTCCTCACCGAGACCGCCCGGCTCGTCTCCGCCGAGGGCGCCGACAGCGCGGTCCGCGCCATCCCGTCGGGCATCGGGCACGTCCTGCGGCGGCGTCTCGCCCGGCTCCCCGCGCCCGCGCAGACCGTGCTGCGGCACGCCGCGGTCCTCGGCCGGGACGTCGACATCGACCTGCTCGTCGCCGCCGACGGCGCGGGTGAGGACGCCGTCCTGGACGGCCTCGAGGCCGGTGTCGTGTCGGGGCTGCTGGAAGAACCGGCGGCGGGGCGGGTCCGGTTCACGCACGCGCTGCTGCGCGACGTCCTCTACGACGACATGCCGCTGCTGCGGCGGCGCCGCCTGCACGCCCGGGTGCTCGACGTGCTCTCGGCCGCCGCGGAGCCGGACGTCGCCGCGCTCGGGCACCACGCCCTGGCCGCCGCCACCCCCGCGACCGCCGCCGTCGCGGCCGGGCACGCTGCGGCCGCCGCCCGGCAGGCCGCCGCGCTGTACGCGCACCGGGAGGCCGCCGGGCTGTTCCGCGGCGCGCTGGACGCAGGTCCGCTGCCGCCGGCGCTGCGCCACGACCTGCTGTGCGGGCTCACGTCGGCGCTCGCCAACGCCGGCGACGTCACCGCCGCTCGGGCCGCCCGCGCCGAGGCCATCGCCGCCGCCGCGCTCGCCGGCGTGCCGTCGGTGGCGGCGCTGACCGCGTACGACGCCCCGGTCGCCTGGACGATCCGCGCCGACCGCACCATCGACACCGCGCTCGTCGCGCAGCTCGAAGCGGCGCTGCTGGCGGATGCCGCTTCGCCGGACGGTTCCTCGGTGACGGGTGGTGACGCGGCGGTGCGGTGCCGGTTGCTCGTCGCGCTGGTGTACGAGCTGGAGGGCGACGACCTGGAGCGGTGCGACGCGGCCAGCGCCGAGGCCCTCGCCCTCGCCGGCGACGACCCGCTGCTGCGCTGCCACGCGCTCAACGCCCGCTACTTCGCGGTCCTCAACCCCGCCCGCCGGCACGAGCTCCCCGCCGTCGGCGCCGAGCTGCTCGAGGTCGCGACCGCCGCGGGGCTGGTGCAGTTCCAGGCGCAGGCGCACCACGTGCTGTTTCAGGCCGCCCTCGAACGCAACGACCTCGCCGCCGCCCAGGACCACGTCGACCGCGCCGTCCGGCACGCGACCGCCGGCCAGCTCGGCGTGGCGCTGTCGGTGATGGCGCTGTTCGCCGCGGTGCGCGCCCTCTTCGCCGGCGACCTCGCCACCGCGGTGCGCCTCTACACGGACCTCACCGCCCGCATCGCCCGGGCCGGCCAGCCGAACGCCGCTCTCGTCGGCGTCGCGGGCGTCTTCTTCGTGCACCTCGCCGCCGGCACGACAGGAGAGCTCCTGCCGATGCTGCAGCCTGTGTACGACCGGCTGCCCGACGCCGTGAACGACCTCATGGTCCGCGCCCTGATCGACGCCGGCCGCATCGACGAGGCCCGGGCCATCTGGTCGCCCGACACGGCGCCGGTCCGGGAGGACTACTACTGGCTCGCGTGGAACGGGCTGCGCGCCCTGAACGCCGCAGCCCTGCGCTCCGTGCCGCACGCCCGGGCGCTGTACGCGGACCTGCTGCCGTGGGCGGGCCAGTTCGTGGGGCTGGCGAGCGGCTCCCTGTCCGGCCCGCCGGTCGACCTGGTCCTGGCCGACCTGGCCGACGTCCTGGGCGACGCCGAGGCGGCCGCCGGGCACCGTGCGGCCGGCCACGCGCTCGCCGCCGCGACCGGCGCGCTCCCGTGGTGCCCACCGGCGCCGGGCGCGTCCCCATGACGTCCGCCGGCGCCGGGCGTCGTTCCGTGATGTCCGCCTTCGTCAGGCGCTGAAGATCACGGCCTCGCGGCGGGCGAAGCCGCGGCGGGTCGCGGCGAGCAGCACGCGGAGCACCGGCCCCGCCATGCGCTTGAGCTCCGCGAGCTCGGCCGGGGTGGCGTACCGCTCGATGCGCGGCAGCTCGAACCCCATCTTGCCGCCCTTGCGCACCGCCGCCTCCACCTTGTTCCAGTCGGCGTCGGACACGTACCGATGGATCACCGGGAACAAAGTCCGCTCCTCGTCCTCGATGTGCTCGTCCAGCATGTCCCGCAGCACGCCCAGCGCCCCCGCGAGCCGCTCCGCCGCGTCCCTGTCCCCGGGCGTGACGGCAAGGGTCCTGGCGTCCCGCCGGATCGCGTCGAGCAGCGGGTCGAGCTGCCGGTGGTCCTCGGTGAGCTCCCGCAGGTCGACCTCCGCCCCGGCGCTGGCCTCGAGGACGGGCCACAACACGTCGTCCTCCGCCTGGTGATGGTGGTGGATCCCGTCGCACAGTGTCTCCAGGTACCCGGCGATCGCCTTGGCCCGCGCGGGCGTGTTCGCCGTCCTGCCGTCCGCCACGTCCCGCAACAACGCCGCGAACCGGCGCGCGTCTCCACGCATCGACCGGTGGTTCACAGTGATCCCGACAAGATTCGGCATGATCCGCTCCTCAGCTCAAGTGCTTCCGGCCTTCAGCACACCGCCTCCCACTTGGCCGCCACTTAAGGTCTGGTTACCGCCGGGCCCGGCCACCCACCCCGCCGGTTTCTCGCGTCTGGTGGCGAGCATCCTCGTTTGCCCGGCAGTGGTCACTGCCTGTGCCTGTCCGTGGTCATCCCTCGGGCCCGGTGCTTGTCGTCGTGCCCCCTCTCGCAGGCGTTGGTCAATGCCCGCTTATGCGCCTTTTGTTCTATAGACGTTGCGCGATCTGCCTGCAATTCGGAGATCGAACTGTGGGTGGATCGCGTTTCTTCTATAGAACAAAAGGCGTGAATTGGGGCATTGGCCAGCGTCTGTGGCGGTGGTGGCAAGCCGTGCGACTCGTGCGTCCTGTGGCGGCGGTCAAGGGGTGGGGTGCAGGGCCAAGGGAGCGGGGGAGCCGGACAGGTTGAGGAGGTCGTCGACGGGGGTTCGGGTGCCGAAGCGGTACGCGCGGGAGAAGGCATCCTCGGGCAGCGCCGCGTGCAGGGCCCGCTCGGTGGCCTGGCGGGCGGGGAGCTCGCAGGCGGGCGTCGGGGCGCCGATCTCGTGGCGGATGACGTCGGCGGCGGCGAGCAGGGCGGTGGCGTGGGCCGGGTCGCCGAGGCGGCGGCGGGCCTCGGCGAAGGCCTCCAGGACGCTGGCGCTCCGCCAGCGGTCGCCGACGCGGCGGTGGATGGCGAGGCTGGCGCGCAGGCGTTCGGCGGCGGAGGCGACCGCGTCGTCGGCGAGGTCGACGCGGCCGAGCAGGTCCTGGGCCCAGCCGATGCCTTCGGGAAACGACAGCTCGGTGAAGCGGTCCAATGCGTCGACCAGGTGGCGGCGGGCGCGGGGCTGGTCGCCGCCGAAGTGGGCGACCGCGCCGAGGTGGGTGAGGGTCGAGGCGATCGACTCGTCGTCGGCGAGGTCCCGGAACGCGGTGAGGCTCGCGTCCAGCAGCGCGGCGGCCGCGGTGAGGTCGCCGGACAGCCAGGCGGTGCCGCCGGCGAGCTGGGTGGCGCGGCCCTCGCCCCACGCGTCGCCGGCGGCGCGGTAGAGGGTCAGCGCCTCGTCGAGGTGGTGGCGGGAGCGGGGGTAGTCGGCGCGTTCGCGTTCGACGCAGCCGAGCAGGGTGAGCAGCCGCCCGCGGGTCTGTGCGTCGGGCGAGCCGGCGAGGGCTTGCGAGGCGAGGGCCTGTGAGGCGAGGGTGGCGGCGGCTGGGTAGTCGCAGTCGAGCAGCGCCAGGCTCGCGGCGGCCGAGCAGGCGGCGACCCGGAGCGACGGGGGTGCGTCGGGGCGGCGGAGCAGGGCTGATGCCAGCCAGTCGCGGCCCTGCCGGTACACGCCGGTGAAATGCTGGAAGGGTGCGAGGGCCGTCGCGAGTCGCAGGTCATCGGCGCCGGGGCGGGTGGCCAGCCAGGTCATGGCGGCGCGGAGGTTGTCCTGCTCGAGGGTGACGGTGCGCAGGATGTCCCGCTGGCCGGGGCCGCGGACGCCGGCGGCGGCCTGCTCGGCGAGGGCGACGAAGTGGCGGGCGTGCGCGTCGCGGGCGGCGGCGGCCTCGTCGGGGAGCTCGGCGAGGCGGGCGGCCGCGTACGCAGCGACGGTCTGCAGCATCCGCCGCCGGGGCCCGCCGGCGGGGGAGCCGTCCACGGGGGAGACCAGGCAGCGTTCGGCGAGGGCGTCGAGCAGGCCCGGCCCGTGCGCGGGCAGGACCGCGGCCGCCGCGGGCGTGAAGCCGCCCTGGAACACGGCGAGCTGCCGCAGCAGGGCCTGCTTGTCGGGGGAGAGCAGCTGGTACGACCAGTCCAGCGCCGCCCGGAGCGTGCGATGGTGCTCGGGGCCGGCCGCCTTGGCGTCGGCCAGGACGCGGAACCGGTCGGCGAGCAGCCGGCGGACCTCCGGCACCGACAGCAGCGCGGCCCGGGCGGCGGCGAGCTCGACGGCGAGCGGCAGGCCGTCCAGCGCCCGGCAGATCGCGGCGGCGCCGGCCCGGTGCTCGCCGGGCAGCGGGCGGCCGGTCCGCTCGAACATCCGCGTCTCGAACAGCCGCAGCGCCGTCGCGTCGTCCAGCGGCGCGACCTCGACCACGGTCTCGTCGGGCAGGCCGAGCGCCTGCCGGCCGGTGACGAGCAGCCGCAGGGCCGGCGCCGTCGCGAGGAGGCGGGCGGCGAGCGCGGCGACCGGGGCGGTGACGTGCTCGCAGTTGTCCAGCAGGAGCAGCGCGGGCGCGTCGCCGAGCGCGGCGAGGAGCGTGCCGGTCGCGCCGGCGTCGGCCCGACGCGCCACCCCGAACGCGTCGAGCACGAACCCGGCGACGTCCTCCGCCTCGTCGCGGAGCGGCAGGGCGACGTCCTCCGCCTCGTCGCGGAGCGGCAGGGCGGCGTCCTCCGTCTCCTCGCGGAGCGACAAGGTGGCCTCCGACTCTCCCTCACGGAGCGGCAATGGAGCGTCCTGTGCCCCTTCGTGGAGTGACGACGCGGTGCTTCCCGCCCCCTCGCGGAGCGGTAGAGGTGCGTTCCCTGCCCCTTCGCGGAGTGACGACGCGGCGCCTCCCGCCCCCTCGCGGAGCCACAAAGAAGTGCCACCTGGCCCCTCGCTGAGCGGCAACGCAGCGCCCCTGGCCTCCCCGTGGGGCGACAAATACGAAATGTCGGATAAATCCGGGCGCTTGCGCCTGGATTTATCCGGGGCCGGGGCCGAGATTTGCGCCGGGGCCGGGGCCGAGGTTTGCGTCGGGGTCGGAGGTGGGGCATGGGTGGGGGACGGGGGCATGGTGGTCAGGTCGACGAACCACACCGGTGTCGTCGCGGTAGCGCCGACCGCGATCGCCAGGCGGGTCTTGCCGCTGCCCGCCGGCCCGACGAGGGTGACCAGCCGGTGGTCGGGCGAGGCGAGCAGGCGGCCCGCGGCGCGCACCTCCGCGTCCCTGCCGACCAGGCTGGTCAGCGGGGCCGGTAACGCCGCGCCGGACTCCATGCCGGCACTGTACCGGGGTGGCCCCACCCTGCGGCACCAGCCGAAACGCCCCGATGGTGCGAGCGTGTCGCTGGTCGGCGGGGACCTTCTGGAGGTAATGATTGCTCATGAGGATCCATGCCGCGGCGACCCGCTGACCCGCGATGGCGTTTCTGGTCGAGATGCCCGACGGCGGGTTCCTGGAGGTCGAGGAGCGCACCGACATCGCCCCCGACGACCTGTCGGTGATCGGCATCCTGGGCGCGTCGCCCCTGGAGGGCACCGGACTGATCACGTTCGGTGCGGTGATCCGGGCCGGCCTCGACGAGGACGAGCAGGACGAGTTCGCCGACTGGATCTACGACCGGGTCGTGCTCTTCGCCGAGCTCGGCGGCGAGGTCGACGGCTGGGAGCGCCTGGAGGACGGCACCTGGCGCGTCGAGTCCCGTCGATAAACGTCCCACCGATAAACGTCCCACCGATCAACGTTCCGCCGATCAACGTTCCGCCGATCAACGTTCCGCCGATCAACGTTCCGCCGATAAACGTCCCGCTGATGGACACGGTCCGCGACGGGGCGGACACCGCGCGGTGCAACTTTCCGTCCCGGGGCGGCGGTGAGGTGGACGGCACATGAACCCGGGTCACCTGTGGGGTCCGCCCGGGTTACGCTCACGTTGATGACGATCGAGGTCCAGGGCGCGGGGCGCCTCTTGCAGGTCGGCACCGCCACGGAGATCGGCCGGCGGTATCCGGCCAATTTCGACGTGCTGCACACCGCCGAGCTGCAGCGCCGGCCGGGCCTGTGCGCGGTCGTCGCCGACGGCATGGGCGCGGGCGAGGGCAGCCGCACCGCCGGCCGCACGGCCGTGGACATCTTCACGACCGCCGTGCAGGAGCACCGGGGGCCGTTCGCGCCGCCGCCGCTCTTCGCCGCGGTCGCCGACGCCCAGCGCCAGGTCCGCGCCGCCGGCAAGTCCCTGCGTGAGCTGACCGGCTGCACCCTCACCGCCCTGGTCGCCGACGCCACCGGGGCGTGGGTCACGCAGATCGGCGACTCCAGGGTGTACCGGCTGCGCGGCGGCCTCCTCGAGCTCCTCACCATCGACCACACGGAGGCGTGGCTCGGCGCGGTGCACGGCTGGTTCCCCGCCGACTCGCCGCAGGCCGAGGCCGCCCGCTACCAGTTGCACCGCTTCATCGGTCACCCGGGCCTGCCCGAGCCGGACGTCCTGAGCGTCACCATGTTCCCCGGCGACGTCTATTGCCTGTGCACCGACGGGATCGCCGAACAGGTGCCGTACCAGCGCATGGAGGCGACGCTGAGCTCCGGGGCACCCCCGGACATGATGGCGTCCGCCCTGGTCGCGGCGTCCCTGGAGGCCGGCGGCCGCGACAACGCCACCGCCGTCGTCGTGAAGGTCTTCTGACCCACCCCGCGCCGAGGCGTTGAGCGACCGCGGCGCCGCCGAGGTGGGTGGGGTCAGATCACCAGTTCGGCGGCGGGGCGCTCCGCGGTCACGGTGAGCGCCTCGACGTGCCGGTGCGGGGCCGGGCCGTCCGCGTCAGGGGTGGCGTCCGCCTCCGCGGCGACGACCTCGAGGGCGTCCCACAGCGCGGCGAGCGCCTCGTCCGAGCCGGTGACCTCGAGGGCGGGACCGCCCCGCAGCGCGACCGTGACCGGCCCGCCGGTGCGCCGCTGGACGAAGGCGCCGTTGAGGATGCGCTGCTCGTGCACGTCGCCCGCGGCGCGCAGCCGGGCGGCCAGGTCCCGCAGCGCATCGGCCGGACCGGCCAGGTCGAACACGTCTCCCGCGACACGCAGGCGGCACGCCAGCTGATCATCCACGCCGACCAACCTAACGCACCCGTGATCCGGAAGACCTCGTGCACCCAGGGGTGCACAACCTTTACCGGATCATGGGAACAGCGTGACGGCCCGCCGCCCGGATGGACCAAGGGCTGCGGGCCGTCAGAGGGACCGGGTCAGGCGGACGGGACCAGGGTGGAGACGTCCGCGGGGCGCAGGGCGAGGGCGAGCACGTCGGCGACGTCGGCGAGGGCGTGCACGGTCAGCTGCGACCGCACCTCCTCCGGCAGGTCGTCGAGGTCGGGCTCGTTGCGCTTCGGGATGATGACCTCGGTGAGGCCGGCCCGGTGCGCCGCCAGGAGCTTCTGCTTGACGCCGCCGATCGGCAGGACCCGGCCGGCCAGGGTGACCTCGCCGGTCATGCCGAACTCGGGCCGGACCGGCCGGCCGGTGGCCAGGGACGCGAGGGCCGTGACCATCGTGATGCCGGCGCTGGGGCCGTCCTTCGGCACCGCGCCCGCCGGGACGTGCAGGTGGATGCGGCGGCCGGCGAGCTCGTTCGGGTCGATGCCGAGGCGCCGGCCGTTGGAGCGCAGGTACGACAGCGCGATGTGCGCCGACTCCTTCATCACGTCGCCGAGCTGGCCGGTGAGGGTGAGGCCGGGCTCGCCCTCCATCGACGTCGCCTCGATGAAGAGCACGTCGCCGCCCGCGCCGGTGACGGCGAGGCCGGTCGCCACGCCGGGGACGGCGGTGCGCTCGGCCGACTCCGGCGTGAACCGGGGCCGCCCCAGGTACTTGACCACGTCGTCGACGTGCACGGGGTCCTGTTCAAAACTCACCGCGACCTTGCGCAGGACCTTCGCCAGAGCCCGCTCCAGCTGCCGGACGCCGGCCTCACGGGTGTGCTCGCCGGCGATCGCGGCCAGCGCCTCGTCAGAGATGCTCACCTCGGAAGCGGTGAGGCCGGCCCGGTCGAGCTGGCGCGGCCACAGGTGGTCGCGGGCGATGGCGACCTTCTCCTGCTCGGTGTAGCCGTCCAGGGTCACCAGCTCCATGCGGTCCAGCAGCGGGCCGGGGATGGTGTCCACCACGTTGGCGGTGGCCAGGAACAGCACGTCGGACAGGTCGAGGTCGACCTCGAGGTAGTGGTCGCGGAAGGTGTGGTTCTGCGCCGGGTCGAGGACCTCGAGCAGGGCCGCGGCCGGGTCGCCGGCGTAGCCGACGGCGAGCTTGTCGACCTCGTCGAGGAGCACGACCGGGTTCATCGAGCCGGCCTCCCGCAGGGCGCGGACGATCCGGCCGGGCAGCGCCCCGACGTACGTGCGGCGGTGGCCACGGATCTCGGCCTCGTCGCGGACGCCGCCGAGGGACACCCGGACGAACTTACGGCCCAGCGCGCGGGCGACGGACTCGCCGAGGCTGGTCTTGCCGACCCCGGGAGGGCCGGCGAGGGCGAGGACGGCGCCGGAGCCGCGGCCGCCGACGACCTCCTTGCCGAGCGCCGCCCGGCGGTTGCGGACCGCCAGGTATTCGAGGATGCGGTCCTTCACGTCGGCGAGGCCGGCGTGGTCCGCGTCGAGGATCGCGCGGGCCTGCGCCAGGTCGGTGTTGTCCTCGGTACGGACGTCCCACGGCATCTCGAGCACGGTGTCGAGCCAGGTGCGGATCCAGCCGGCCTCCGGCGACTGGTCGCTGGCGCGCTCCAGCCGGCCGACCTCGCGCAGCGCCGCCTCGCGGACGACGTCGGGCAACGTCGCCTCGGTGACCCGGGCCCGGTAGTCGGCCGACCCGGACGGCTCGTCCTCGCCGAGCTCCTTGCGGATCGCGGCGAGCTGCTGGCGCAGCAGGAACTCGCGCTGGGTCTTCTCCAGGCCCTCGCGGACGTCGTGGTTGATCTTCTCGTTGACCTGCTGCTCGGCGGCGTGCGCGCGGGCCCACTCGACGAGCAGCTCCAGGCGGGCGGTGACGTCGGGGGCGCCGAGGAGCTGGATCTTCTGCTCCAGGGTCAGCCACGGCGCGTAGCCGGCGGAGTCGGCGAGCTCCGACAGGTCCGTCATGCGCTCGACGGTGTCGATGACCTGCCACGCGCCGCGCTCCTGGAGCACGCCGATGACGAGGGCCTTGTACTCGCGGGCGAGCTCCTTCGCCTTGCCGGCGGGGGCGGGCTCGTCGAGCAGGGTGGCCTCGACCCACAGCGCCGCGCCCGGGCCGGGGACGCCGGCGCCGATGCGGGCCCGGGACAGGCCGCGGACGACCGCAGCGGGCTCGCCGCTGGGCAGCCGGCCGACCTTCTCGAGGACGGCGACGACACCGAACGAGCCGTACGCGCCGTCGACCCGCGGCACCGCGAGGACCCGCTTGTCGCCGGCGGAACGCGCAGCGTCGACGGCCGCCTGGGTGGTGGCGTCGAGCGTCACGGGGATGACCATGCCGGGGAGCAGGACGTCGTCGGTCAGGGGAAGAACCGGGAGAGTAGCCATGTCAGACACCTGCCATCACTGTGGGGTTGAGCGTGCCAGGCTTAAGTTACA
The DNA here is from genome assembly GCF_040654975.1 of Dactylosporangium sp. NPDC050588. Taxonomy (NCBI): domain Bacteria; kingdom Bacillati; phylum Actinomycetota; class Actinomycetes; order Micromonosporales; family Micromonosporaceae; genus Dactylosporangium; species Dactylosporangium sp. NPDC050588. Next base: position 95,890 of record NZ_JBFAJA010000033.1, read on the forward strand.
AAGCGTTCCCTCTGTTCCCTGAAAGGTCCCGTGTGTGACCCAGGACACCGTAGTCGGGGAGGTCGAAGGCGGCCGCGGTCCGCGTCGCGAGGTGCCTGAACAGGTGCTTCACCGGCGGCACGTAGCGGATGGTGCGGAAGAAGCGGTCCCGCTGAGCGATCTTGCGCTCGGTGGACGGGACGAGGAAGTCGGCGCCGCCGGACGCCTGCTTCTGGCAGGTGGCGACGTAGGGCCGCAGGCGCCGCTCGTACGCCGCGAAAGCCTGCTCATACGGCAGTGTCGCCAGCTCGCCGGCGAGCACGTGGGCGCCGACGACCGCGAGGCCGGTGCCGTTGCCGCCGGGGCCGCCCGCGTAGCCGGCGTCGCCGAGCAGCGCCACCCGGCCGTGTGACCAGCGGTCCATCCGGATCTGTGCGGTGCCGTCGAACCAGAAGTCGGGCGCGGTGCGCATGGCCTCGAGCAGGCGCGGCACCCGCCAGCCGGCGCCCTGCATCGCGTCCGCGACGAGGCGCCGCTGCTGGTCGACGTCGCGGCTGCGCGCCGGGGCCTGGTCCAGGGTGAAGAACAGCGAGATGACGGCCTTGTCGGGGGTGATGCCCGCTATCGTGACCGTCAGGCGCGGCTCGTTGTACATGAGCGCCGCGCGGTCCAGGCCGAACTCGTTGGGCATCGTGAAGATGCAGCCGTAGACGCCGAGGGTGCGCTGCGGCACCGGGCCGAAGACCAGCTCGCGGACCTTGGAGTTCACCCCGTCGGCGCCGACGACCAGGTCGAACCGCCGTGGGGCGCCGCGCTCGAAGGTGACGTCGACGCCGTCCGCGTCCTGCGTGATCGAGGCGATCGAGTCGCCGAAGACGTACTCGACGTCGTCGCGGGTGGCGGTGTACAGCGTCTCGCTGAGATCGCCGCGCAGCACCTCCAGGTCGCCGCTGAAGATCGCGGACGGCATCGTCGCCTTCACCGTGCCGGCGCCGTCGACGATCGCGATGTCGCCCATGTGGGTGGCCTTCGCCCGCAGGGCGTCGAGGAGGCCCATCCGCCGCAGGACCTCGAGGTGGACGCGGCCGCGGAAGTCGACGGCGTAGCCGCCGCCGCGCAGCGAGGGGGCGCGCTCCACGACGGTGACCCGGTGACCGGTGCGGTGCAACCACAGGGCGAGGGACGGGCCGGCGACGCTCGCACCGGAGATGAGGATGTCCATGACTCGGAAATATACATTCGTCTTATACGCTTGTATAGACCCTAGGATCTGAACCATGGGACATCGCGAGGACCTCCTCGACGGCGCCGTGCGCTGCATCTACGAGAAGGGCTACGGGCGGACCACGGCCCGTGACATCGTCGCCGCGTCCGGCACCAACCTCGGCTCGATCGGCTACCACTACGGCTCCACCGAGGCGCTGCTCAACGCCGCCCTCGAGAAGGCACTGGAGGACTGGGGCAGGCAGCTGGCCACCGCGCTGCTGGCCACCGACGCCGAAGGGCTGCACGGCCTGGAGCGCTTCGAGGCGTACTGGAACAGCGTCATCGCCTCGCTCGGCGCGCACCGGCCGGCGTTCATGGCCTCGTTCGACGCGTTCGTGCAGATGGAGCACGCGCCGGCGGTCCGGGCGATGATCTCCGAGGGCATGCGGGACGCCCGCGGCATGTGGGCGTCGGTGTTCCACGGGGTCGACGCCGCGGCCGAGCCGCAGAAGGCGTTCCAGCTCGGCTCGTTCTACCAGGCCCTGATCAGCGGCGTGCTGACCCAGTGGCTGATCGACCCGGCCGACGCCCCCTCCGGCCACGACCTCGCCGAGGCGCTCCGGATGGTCGCCACCTCACTGTGACCGCCCGCTTTGTCGGGTACTGCTCATCTAGCGTCCGTCGTCCGTACCGATAGAGCGGTCGAAACGCCGACAGGGCTGAGCAAGGGGTACCTCCGGTGGCGTCGTTCGCCTCGCTCAAGGTCCGTCACAACATCATCATCGCCGTGGCCGTCGCCGGGCTCGTGGCCGCCGCGGTCGGCGAGATCGGCCTGAACAAGATCTCGGCGGTCGCGAAGAGCGCCGACGCGATGTACAGCCGGGCGCTGCTCCCCGCCGCCGACGCCGCCGACCTGCGCGAGGCGGTCTGGCAGTTCCGCTTCTTCGGCGTCGTGTCGACCACGGTCGCCGACCCCGCCGGCCGCACCCGGTTCGCCGCGGAGCGGGACGCCGCCGCCGCGAGGATCGAGTCGGCGGCGGCGACGTTCGCCGGCCGCGACCTCGACGCCGCGCAGCGGGCCGCGATCGCCCGGTTCACCACGGCCTGGGGCGAGTACACGGACATCCTCAAGCAGGGCCAGGGCCTGATCGCGGCCGGCCTGGCCGCCGTAGGGCAGGCGCTGCTCATCCAGCAGGGCACGCCGAAGGCGGAGGACGCGGTCAAGGACCTCGTCGCGGTGGCCGAGGCCTCCCGCTCGGCCGCGCAGGCCCGCCGCCGCGGAGCAGATCATGATCCGGCTCGGCTCCTCCTCGGCGGAGATCGGCGACGTCATCAAGGTCATCACGTCGATCGCCGAGCAGACCAACCTCCTGGCCCTCAACGCCACCATCGAGGCCGCCCGCGCGGGTGAGGCCGGCAAGGGCTTCGCGGTCGTCGCCGGCGAGGTCAAGGACCTGGCGCAGGAGACCGCGGAGGCCACCGAGGAGATCGGCCAGCGCGTCCGGGCCATCCAGACCGACACCACCGGCGCCGTCGAGTCCATCTCGGAGATCGCCCGGGTCATCGGCCGCATCAACGAGTACCAGACGACGATCGCCTCCGCCGTCGAGGAGCAGAGCGCGGTCACCACCAGCATGGCCACCGACCTGAGCGTCGCCGCGAGCGGCGCGGACCGCATCAACGGCGGCATCGGCGAGGTCGTGCGGGCCGTCGACAACACGATGCACGGCGCGCAGGCGACCCGCGCCGCAGCGGCCGAGCTGACCACGATGTCCGAGGAGCTGCGCGCGATCGTGGGCGGCTTCAAACACTGATCGGCGGGTTCGCCGGGGACTGCGCGCGGCGGTCCCCGGCGGGCAGGCTGTCCGACGTAGGCTCGTCAGCGTGCCGAGCCGGAACAGGACCACGACAGCTGCCATCGCACCTACGGACGCCGCCGCGGAGGTGAACGCCACGCCGGTCAAGAAGGCCGCGCCCCGGAAGGCCGCCGCCAAGGCGACCACGGCGAAGGCGGCCGCGGCGGAAGCGCCGCCGGCGAAGAAGGCCGCGGCGAAGAAAGGGGCGGTCAAGAAGGCCGTGAAGGCGGTCGAGGCCGTTGCCGAGGCGGCGGCGCCCGCGGGGCCGGACCTCGAGCAGACGCGCCGGGCGCGGCGGATCCTCAAGCTGCTCACCGCCCGGTATCCGGACCCGGTGCTGGAACTGGACTTCGAGTCGCCGCTGCAGCTGCTCGTCGCCGCCGTCCTCGCCGCGCAGACGCTCGACGAGCGGGTCAACCTGGTCACCCCGGTGCTGTTCGCCAAGTACCCGACCGCGGCCGACCTCGCCGCCGCCGACCCGGCCGAGATGGAGGTGATCCTCCAGCCCGTCGGGTACTTCCGGAAGAAGACGCAGATCGTCATGAAGCTCGCGGCGACGCTGGTCGAGCGGCACGACGGCGAGGTGCCGACGACCCTCGACGAGCTGATCGAGCTGCCGTGGGTAGGCCGCAAGACGGCCAACATGGTGCTGGGCAACGCGTTCGGCACGCCGGCGATCTCCGTCGACACGCACGTCGGCCGGGTCGCGCACCGGCTCGCGTGGGGGCCGGAGAAGGACGTGGAGAAGACCGAGGCCGACGTCGCGGCGCTGTTCGAGCAGAAGGATTGGGTGCCGGTCAACCTGCTGCTGATCCTGCACGGGCGGCGCACCTGCCACTCCCGTAAGCCCGCGTGCGGCGCCTGCCCGCTCGCCGAGGAGTGCCCGTCGGCCGGCCTCGCCGGCAAGGGCGAGCTCGACCCGGAGAAGGCCAGGGCGCTGCTGAAGTGACCGCCGCAGAAGGGCCGGACGCCGCCGGAGCCGTCGCCGGTGGCAGACTGCCGCAATGCGATTCGCCGACTTCGACGTCCTGCTGCGGCAGGCGTTGCGGCGCTACGCGGCCCTCGAACGCGACGGCGACGTCGCCGTCTTCGACCACTGGCGGGCCACCGAGGCCGACCTGGTCCGGGTCCAGCGGCGGCTCGGCGTGCGGCTGCCGGAGCAGTACCGCGGCTTCCTGCTGCGATACGGCGCCGGCCGCTTCCTCTTCGTCGAGCTCCTCCCCGCCGACGAGGGCCGCCGCTGGGTGGAGACGTTGCTCGGCGCCAACCAGCCCGTCGACGAGCACGGCTCCGGGTTCGTCGCGGTCGCGCCGGTCGGCACCGGCGACTACTGGGGGTTCGTCGTCCGCGACGGGATCTGCGAGGACGCGGTCAGCTTCCGGTACCACGAGGACGGCGCCGTCGAGCCGGCCGCCGACGACTTCCTCGAGTTCGTCGCGGCGGAGGGCCTGCGCGTCGGGCGCTGACCGGCGCCGCGCGTCAGGCGCCGGGCGGCGCCGTGCGCCGGACGGGGACCGGCCGTGACCGAGCCGTTCGGCATCGGCGCCGAGGTGTGGCCGGGGCTGGCGAAGGTCACCGAGGAGGCCGGCGAGCTGCTGCAGGTGGTCGGCAAGCTGGTGGCCACCGGCGGTCGCCCGGACCACTACGACGGCACGGACCTGCGCGACCGCCTGATCGAGGAGTGCGGCGACCTCCTCGCCGCGATCGGCTACCTCACCGCCGCCAACGGCATCGAGGACGCCGTCGCCGAGCGCGCCGCCCACAAACGCCAGACCTTCGAAGGCTGGCACCGGCGGGAGGCCGGGTGGCGGGCGATCGTCAAGCCCCCCGGCCCTCACGATCGCCCGCCACCCGGTCAGACCTCCGCGGCGGGCTCGGAGACCCCCGAGACGGGAGCGCCCGACCTATGAAGACCCCCGGGACGCAAAGTGGGTTGCGTCACTATCCGGGATCGGCGCAGCATTGGCACATGTCGACGCGCGCCCTCCGGCTCAACGAGCTGATGCGGGAGCGATCCGGGCTGCTCCAGGCGTACAAGAGCCGCTAACGCAACGCGGGCTGCCTGGTCTCACGCTGAGCGGACTCGATGACCTCGCCACGGGTCTCGCCGAGCCACACCACCGCGTTCACCGGCGTCCCCACCCGGCTCAGCATCCCGGTCTCGTCGGTCCACGCGACCAGCGGCAGCGGCTGCGCGTGCTCGGTCTCCCAGCCGATGACCCGGCCGGCCTGGATGTCCTCGTCGGCGGCCGTGGCCAGCCACAACGTCTGCGTCTGCGGAATGATCGTCATGCTGTCAGTGATTCCCCGGCAACGGAAGGTGCAACCACGCCATGTCAGAGTTCGAAGCCCTGCTCGAGGAGGGCGCCTCCGTCCCCGTCGAGGGCTGGGACTTCTCCTGGTTCGAAGGCCGGGCCACCGAGGAACGGCCGCCCTGGGGCTACGCGGAGCTGCTCGCGGAGCGCTACCGCACCGCCGGCAGCGCCCTGGACGTGCAGACCGGCGGCGGCGAGGTCGTCGCCTGGGCGTTGCGCAGAGCCAGCCAGAGGGCCGGCCAGACGCCCGGACGGGTCCCCTCGCCCCTGGCGGCGACCGAGTCCTGGGAGCCGAACGTCGCGCTCGCCACGCGGGCGCTCGCCCCGTTCGGCGGCACCGTCGCGTACGTCGCGGACGACGACCCGCTGCCGTTCGGCGACGCCACGTTCGACCTCGTCAGCGCCAGGCACCCGGTCGTCGCGGTCTGGCCGGAGATCGCCAGGGTCCTGCGCCCCGGCGGCACCTACCTCGCCCAGCACGTCGGTGTCGGCTCCGCCCACGAGGTCACCGAGGCGATGCTCGGCCCGACCCCGGTCGGCCAGGGCCGCCACCCGGACACCGCGGCGGCCGACGCGCGCGCCGCCGGCCTCGAGGTGCGCGACCTGCGCGAGGTGAAGTTGCGGATGGAGTTCCTCGACGTCGCTGCCGTCGCGGTGTTCCTCCGGAAGGTGATCTGGATCGTGCCGGGCTTCACCGTGGCGGCGTACCGCGACCAGCTGCGCGCCCTGCACGAGCGGATCGAGGCGGAGGGCCCGTTCGTCGCCTACTCCACCCGCTACCTGATCGAGTGCTGCAAGCCACATCGGAACGACAGTGGGTGAACGGTCGTTGGGGGGCGGGGATAGTTTGTGTGGAGAAGCACACCCGCCGCTGCCGCAGGAGAAACTCTGATGAGTGAGCCCGTGAACGTAACCGTGACCGGTGCCGCCGGCCAGATCGGCTACGCGCTGCTGTTCCGCATCGCGTCCGGTCAGCTGCTCGGCGCCGACACCCGCGTCAAGCTGCGCCTGCTGGAGATCCCGCAGGCCGTCCGCGCCGCCGAGGGCACCGCGCTGGAGCTGCAGGACGGCGCGTTCCCGCTGCTGGCCGGCGTGGACGTGTTCGACGACCCGAAGCAGGCGTTCTCCGGCGCCAACGTCGCGCTGCTCGTCGGTGCCCGGCCCCGCACGAAGGGCATGGAGCGCGGCGACCTCCTCGAGGCCAACGGCGGCATCTTCAAGCCGCAGGGCGAGGCGATCAACGCCGGTGCCGCCGAGGACATCCGGATCCTGGTCGTCGGCAACCCCGCCAACACCAACGCCCTCATCGCCCAGCGCAACGCGCCGGACGTGCCCGCGGAGCGGTTCACCGCGATGACCCGCCTGGACCACAACCGGGCCGTGGCGCAGCTGTCGCAGAAGCTGAGCGTGCCGGTCTCGGAGATCCGCAAGGTCACGATCTGGGGCAACCACTCCGCGACGCAGTTCCCGGACATCCTGCACGCCGAGGTCTCGGGTCGGAACGCGGCCGAGGCCGTCGGTGACCAGCAGTGGTACGCCGACGAGTTCATTCCGCGGGTCGCCAAGCGCGGCGCCGAGATCATCGAGGTGCGCGGGGCGTCGTCGGCGGCGTCGGCCGCGTCGGCCGCGATCGACCACGTGTACGACTGGGTGAACGGCACCGCCGAGGGTGACTGGACGTCGGTGGCGCTGCCGTCCGACGGCTCCTACGGCGTGCCGGAGGGCCTGATCTCGTCGTTCCCGGTCGTCTCGCGGGGCGGCAAATGGGAGATTGTGCAGGGTCTGGAGATCGACGAGTTCTCCCGGGCCCGGATCGACGCGTCGGTCGCCGAGCTGGCCGAGGAGCGCACCGCGGTGGAGCGCCTGGGCCTGATCTGAGCCCGGTAGGAAGTGCGCCGGCCCGCCCACCCCGCACGGTGAGCGGGCCAGCGGTCTCAGTGGGGCGTGCGGCCGAGCTCGTGCCAGCTCGACTCGGACAGCTCCACCTCGTAGTGCTTCGCCGCCACCGTCAGGTTGGCGAAGGCGAGGTCGCGGTCCTTGTCGTTGACGCCGCGGACCTGGTCGAACCGCGCGACCGCGTTGCGGACGTGCTTGGCGTCGGTGAGCGGCAGTTTGCGCTGCTCAGGGAACGCGTAGACGCTGTCGGGCAGGCGCTCGCGGGTCTCCTCGGACAGGGTGCCGTGTGCCTCGAAGGGTCTCCAGGTCGTCTCCATGCCGTACTCGTTCCCTGCTGAGGCGGTTACGACACACCGGCCCGGCATATCTCGGCCGCTCGTTCGCCGTTGGCTGCTCAGGGCGGTACCGTCTGGTCCGACAGACGAGGTCGAAGGAGATCACGAGTGAAGGTGGATGCCGACGCGCGGCAGCGGCTGAGTGCGTTCCTGGCGGCGCACGAGGAAGCGATCGTGCGTCACTGGACGGAGATCGCCACCCGCAGTTTGCGTGGCCGGCTCACTAGCGCCGAGCTGACCCGGCAGGTGCGGGACGTGTTCGATGCGCTGCAGACGATCCTCGGCGAGCATGCCGACGGCGATGTCGCGGGTGCCGAGAGCGGCGAGTCGCGGGCGGCGCTCGCGGAGCTGTCCCGGGCGTGGGCCCGGCAGGGCTTCTCGCCGAGGGAGACGGCGAGCCTCGTGTTCGCGGTCAAGGAAGTCGTGCTCAACCTGGGCGAGGCCGGCGAGGGTGACCTGGCGACGACCGACTTCCTCGTGCTGTCGCTGCTCGTCGACGACATGGGCCTGTTCACGTTCGAGACCTACACGAAGGCCCGCGAGTCGGTGATCGCCGACCAGACCGAGCAGCTGCTGGAGCTCTCGACGCCGGTCGTGAAGCTGTGGGACGGCGTCGTCGCGGTGCCGCTGGTCGGCACGCTCGACTCGGCCCGCGCCCAGGTGGTCATGGAGAAGCTGCTGCAGACCCTGGTCGACACCGGGTCCGGCTACGCGATCGTCGACATCACCGGCGTGCCGGCGGTCGACACGCAGGTCGCACAGCACATCCTGAAGACGGTCGTCGCGGCGCGGCTGATGGGCGCGGAGTGCATCATCTCCGGCATCCGGCCGCAGATCGCGCAGACGGTGGTGGCCCTGGGCATCGAGTTCGGCGACATCGTGACGAAGTCCAACCTCGCCGACGCGCTGCTGCACGCGCTGCGGGCCAGCGGCGTCGAGGTGGTCCGCCGGGCGAGCCGCGACAAGGCGTTGTGATGGACCGCGTCCCCGTTCTGAAGATCGGCGAGATCCTGCTGGTCTCGATCCAGATCGACCTCGACGACCAGACCGCCCTGCAACTGCAGGAGGACCTGTCGGACCGGATCGTGGAGACCGGCGCGCACGGCGTGGTGATCGACATCTCCGCCCTGGAGATCGTCGACTCGTTCATCGGCCGGATGCTGTCGACGATCGCGTCGGTGTCGCGGGTGCTGGACGCCGAGACGGTCGTGGTCGGCATGCGCCCGGCGGTCGCGATCACGCTGGTCGAGCTGGGCCTGTCGCTCAGGGGTGTCCGCACCGCGCTCAACGTCGACAAGGCCCTGGAGATCCTCGCCGAGGCCAAGCAGGTCCGCGGCGTGGGTGTGCTGGGCTTCCGCGGCTCCGACGACGTGCCCGTATGACCCAGGAGCAGGAGGAGCAGCGCCTGCAGATCGCCGACGACAAGGACGTGGTGCGGGTGCGTCAGGCGGTCCGGGTGATGGCGATCGCCGCGAAGCTGCCGCTCGTCGACCAGACGAAGCTGGTCACGGCGGCGAGCGAGCTGGCGCGCAACACGCTCATCCACGGCGGCGGCGGGCACGCCGTGGTCGGCCAGGTGCACAACGGGCGGCGGGCCGGCGTCCGCGCCGAGTTCGTCGACGCCGGGCCGGGCATCGCCGACCTGGACCTCGCCTTCACCGACGGCTACACCACCGGCAGCGGGCTGGGGCTGGGGCTCAGCGGCTCGCGCCGCCTGGTCGACGAGTTCGACATCGTCACCGCCGCCGGGGAAGGCACCCGGATCACGGTGACGAAGTGGGCACGGTGACACCGCCCGCGGCGGCCCCCAATCAGGTCCCGCTGGTCGAGGAGCTCGGCTGGTTCCCCGTCGACGAGGCGGGCGCGGCGGGTGTGGCCCGGCGCGTCGCCGTCGACCTCGCCCGCCGGCTCGGCTTCAGCGACGAGCGCACCGGCGAGGTGGCGATCGTCGCCGCCGAGCTGGCGAGCAACCTGCATCGGCACGCCGATGTGGGCGCGCTGTCGGTGCGGTGCCTGCGCAGCGGTGGCACCGGCGGCGTGGAGCTGGTGGCCGTCGACAGCGGTCCGGGCATGGCGGATCTGGTCTTCAGCGGCTCCGACGGCACGAGCACCGCCGGCACCCTCGGGATCGGGCTGGGCGCGGTGCGCCGGCTGTCGAGCCACTCGGGCGGCTACTCGCTGCCGGGCCGTGGCACCGTCCTGGCCGCGCAGCTGTGGCCCGACCGCCGCGACGTCGGGGTGCCGGTCGTCGCCGGCCTGACCCGGCCGATCACGGGCGAGACGGTGTGCGGCGACCGCTGGGCGGCGCGGGTGCGTGGCGGCGCGCTGCTCGTGCTCGTCGCCGACGGTCTCGGGCACGGCGCCCTCGCGTCGGCGGCCGCGAGCGCCGCCGTCGACGCGTTCCTCTCTGGTGACCTGGACGCGCCGGCGGCGATCGTGGAGCGCCTGCACCGGCTCGTCTCGCACACCCGCGGCGCGGCCGTGTCGGTGGCCCGCGTCGAGGGCGGCACGGTGCGCTTCGCGGGCCTGGGCAACGTGGCGGGTGTGGTCGCCTCGCCCGACGGGGAGCGCCGCGGCATGGTCAGCATGCCCGGCATCGTCGGGCACCAGTCGCGGGGCGTCCGCGAGTTCACCTACGAGCTGCCGCCGGAGGCGGTCGTGGTCCTGCACTCCGACGGCGTGTCGGACCGCTGGACCCTGCGTGACTACCCGGGCCTGAGCCGCCAGGACCCGCTGCTCATCGCCGGCACCCTGCTGCGCGACGCCGGCGTGCGCCGCGACGACGCCTGCGTGGCCGTGGTGCGGCCATGAGCGGGTCCCCGGTGCCGGAGCCGCTGCTGCGCATGACGCTGCGCGAGGACCAGGACGTGTTCGTGGTGCGCCAGCGTGGCCGGGAGGTCGCCGCCGCCCTCGGCATGGAGCATCAGGACCAGGTCAGGGTCGCGACCGCGCTCAGCGAGATCGGCCGGCACGCGATCGGCGCCATGGTGACGTTCACCGCCGAGGTTTCCGGACGGCTCCGTCTGGTCATCGTTGTAGAAGCGGACGGCATCGGGATCAGTCCGCCCGAAGGCACGGCGGCTGCGGGGCGGTTGATGGACGAGATGCACGTGGAGCGGGACCGGATCAGCCTGATGCGCAGGCTGCCCGCCCAGGTCGGTCAGGAGCGGCTGGCCGCGGCGCGGGAGGAGCTGGCCGCCAGCCGGCCCACCACCGCGCTGGACGAGCTCAGTGTCCAGAACCGGCAGCTCGTGAGCGCACTGGAGGAGGTCCAGGCGCACCGCGACGAGCTGCTCACCCTCAACGCGGAGCTGGAGGAGACCAACCGCGGGGTGATGGCGCTCTACACGCAGCTGTCCGAGGAGCTGGAGCAGACCAACCAGGGTGTCGTCGCCCTGTACGCCGAGCTGGAGGAGCGCTCCGCGCAGCTGCGGGAGGCCAACGAGGCGAAGAGCCGCTTCCTGGCCAACGTGTCGCACGAGCTGCGCGCGCCGGTGACCGCCATCATCGGCCTGACGCGGCTGCTGCTCGACCCCCGCTCCGAGCCGCTCACCGCCGACCAGACGCACCAGCTGGACCTCGTCCAGGGCTCCGCCGCGGACCTGCTCGCGCGCGTCAACGACCTGCTGGACCTGGCGAAGGCCGAGTCCAACCGGATCGAGCCCAACTGGGCGCCGGTCGACCTGAACGCGGTCTTCGGCCAGCTGCGCGGCACCCTGCGCCCCCTCGCCAAGCCGGGCGTGCGGTTCGAGGTCGCCGACCCGGCCGAGCCCGTGGAGCTGGTCACCGACGAGGTGCTGCTCACCCAGATCCTGCGCAACCTGCTCACCAACGCGCTGAAGTTCACCGACGCGGGCAGCGTCGCGATGGGCGCGCTCGTGCGCGACGGCCGGCTGCACATCGCGGTCGCCGACACCGGCATCGGCATCCCGTTCGCCGAGCAGCGCCGCGTCTTCGAGGAGTTCCACCAGGTGCGCGGCGCCCATCAGACGGGCGGGACCGGCCTCGGGCTGCCCTACGCGCGGCGCCTGGCGACCCTGCTCGGCGGCGGGCTCAGCATGGTCAGCGAGCCGGGGGAGGGCAGCACGTTCACCCTCGACCTGCCGCTGCGCCCCGCGCCGGAGGACGACCAGGACCTGCCGCACGTGCGGGCGGTGCTCGTCGTCGACGACGAGGCGGCCGCCCGGCAGGCGCTGCGCGAGCACCTGACCGGCATCGCCGAGCACGTGCACGAGGCCGCCGACGCCCGTTCGGCGATGGCGATCGCGATGCGGGAGCGGCCGTCGCTGATCTTCCTGGACCTGCGGATGCCGGGCGGTGACGGCGGCGAGCTGATCGCCGCGCTGGCCGGCGTGCCGGAGCTGAGCGGTGTACCGGTCGTGGTGGTGACCGGCGCCGACGTCGGGCACGTCCCGGGCGCCGCCGCGGTCCTGGGCAAGCCCGCGCTGACCCGCCGGACGATCGCCGACGTCGTCGCCCGAGTGACGGCATGACGGGCGAGGCCGCGGCAGACATTCTGGTCGTCGACGACAGCCCTTCCAAGCGGTACGTCATCACCAGCTGGCTGCGCCGCGACGGGCACCGGGTCACCGAGGCCGCCACCGGCACGGAGGCGCTGCACCTGCTGCACACCGAGGGCCTGCACGCGGAGCTGGTCGTGCTCGACGTACGGCTGCCGGACATCGACGGGTTCGAGGTCGCGGAGCGGATCAAGGAGGACCCGCGGACCACCGCCGTCCCCGTGATCCACATCTCGGCGACCGCCGTCCACGTGGTGGACCGCACCCAGGGCCTCAACCGGGGCGCCGACGCGTACCTGGCCGAGCCGATCGACCCGGACGAGCTGCTCGCCACCGTCCGGGCGAAGCTGCGCGAGTACCGGGCCCGCCGCCGCGCCGAGCGGCTCGCCGGCCGGCTGACGCGGCTGGTCGACACCACGACCGAGTTCAACGCCGTGACCAGCCTCACGGACCTGCTGCTGGCCGCCGCGACCGGCGCCGCCCGGGTGTTCGACGGGCCCGCCGCGGTCGCCGCCTCCTCGGAGGAGTCCGGGCCGATCGCGGTGCAGGTCGACGCCGTCGGCGGCGACGCGGTGCTGCGCCCGGCGATGCGCGACCAGTTCGAGCTCGACCCGCTCGATGGCCAGGCCGGCATCGTGCTGTTTCCGCTGGAGGACGGCCCGTGGTGGCGGGGCGCGGTGTGGCGGGTCGTCGCGCGGGCCAAGCGGGGCCGGGAGCCGGTGCACGTCGCCGTGCCTGCGGAGGGATTCAGCGACGACGACGCCGACCTGCTGCGCCAGTTCGGCCAGGCGGTCGCCCTCGCGGTCGAGGCGCTGCGCAGCTACGACGAGGAGCGGCGCACCGCGCTGACGCTGCAGCAGAGCATGCTGCCCCGGAGCCTGCCCGCGGTGCCGGGCGTGCAGCTCGCGGTGCGGTACCAGCCGGCCAGCGAGCACGCGTCGGTCGGCGGCGACTTCTACGAGATCCTTCAGGTGGACGGCCGGCTCGTCGCGGCGATCGGCGACGTCGCCGGGCACTCGCTGCGCGCCGCCACGATCATGGCGGAGGTCCGGCACGCGCTGCGCGCCTACCTGGTGGAGGACTCGTCGCCGGGGCCGAGCATGGAGCGGCTCAACCGGATGATGCTGCGGCTGCTGCCGGAGGAGATCGCGACGATGTGCCTGCTCAGCATGGATCCGGCCAGCGGGGAGGTGCGGCTCACCAACGCCGGGCACCCGCCGCCGCTGCGGGTCCGGGACGGGCGGGTCAGCCTCGTCGAGGGGCGGGTGGCGCTGCTGGGCGTGCCGACCTCGCACGAGGACGAGGTCCGGCTGACGCTGGCGCCGGGCGAGACCCTGATCCTGGTGACCGACGGGCTGATCGAGGTCCGCGGGCACACCTTCAACGAGGGGCTCGACGCGCTGTGCCGCGCCGTCGGCGAGGTCGAGGACGACCTGGAGCAGTTCTGCGACCGGCTGCTGAGCGCACTGAGCGCGGGGTCCCGGGACGACGACGTGGCGCTCCTGGTGATCCGCAGGGTGGATTTCGGCTGAACCGGTTGCGCCGTGCCCACCGACCGAACACGCTGCGTGAAACGAATGGGGGGCAACATCATGGCAGTCTGTGAGACCTGCGGCAACGACTACTACATGAGCTTCGAGGTCCGGACGGTCGGCGGCGGCGTGCACGTCTTCGACTCGTTCGAGTGCGCGATCCACCGGCTGGCGCCGGTCTGCGAGCACTGCGGCACGAAGATCGTCGGCCACGGTGCCGAGGTGTCCGGCAGCTTCTACTGCAGCGCGCACTGTGCCCGCACCGCCGACCAGGCGCTCGGCCTGGAGATCCGGGACACGGTGGGGGCGTACCCCGGGTGAGCCTTGCCGGTGCCCTGCATGATTGGCTCTTGGAACAGCAGGGCATTGGTTGAGGCACACGTCGCGGAGGAGCAGCTGTGGTGGTCCTGGGTATCGACATCGGCGGTTCGGGCATCAAGGGAGCGCCGGTCGACCTGGCAACCGGCGAGTTCACCGCCGACCGGCACCGCATCGAGACCCCGCAGCCGGCGGACATCGCCGCCGTCGTCGACACGGTCGCGGCGGTCGTCGCGCAGTTCCCGCCGGCGAGCAGCGTCGGGATCACGTTTCCCGCCGTCGTGCAGCACGGGGTGACGAAGACCGCGGCCAACGTCGACGCGTCATGGGTCGACGCGCCGGCGGAGCAGCTGTTCAGCGACAAGTTGGGGCGGCCGGTGACGGTCCTCAACGACGCGGACGCGGCCGGGGTGGCCGAGATCGAGTACGGCGCCGGCAAGGGCGTCGACGGCCTGGTCGTGATGGTCACCCTCGGCACCGGCATCGGCAGCGCCCTGTTCATCGACGGGAAGCTGGTGCCCAACACCGAGTTCGGCCACCTGCAGATGAGCGGGCTGCACCTGCACGGCGGCGACGCCGAGGACTACGCCTCGGACCGCATCCGCGAGGTCGAGGGCCTCGGCTGGCAGGACTGGGCCGAGCGGGTCCAGGTCTACCTGCGCCACCTGCACGCGCTGCTGTGGCCCGACCTGATCATCATCGGCGGCGGCGTGAGCAAGAAGACGGACAAGTGGCTGCACCACGTCTCGGTGCCCACGAAGGTCGTCCCGGCGACCCTGCAGAACAACGCCGGCATCGTCGGCGCGGCGCTGCTGGCATCCAGACGGGCGCACTGAGCGCACGCGCGTGCGCTGATAGGGCACGATGGGTCGCATGGGGGACTTGCCCGCGCCGTTGCGTGCCGGGGACCCGGCGACCGTCGGGTCCTACCGGCTGCTCGGCGTGCTCGGCGTCGGCGGCATGGGCACCGTCTACCTCGCCGCCGGCCCCGGTGACCGCCGGGTCGCGCTGAAGGTCATCAACCCGGTCTGGCACGGCGACCCGCAGTTCCTGCAACGGTTCGCGGCCGAGGCCGCCGCCGCGTCGCGGGTCGCCGGGTTCTGCACCGCGCGGGTCCTCGACGTGGCCCTGGACGGCCCGGTGCCGCACCTGGTGACCGAGTACGTGTCCGGGCCGTCCCTGCACGACTACGCGACCGTCAACGGGCCGCTCGGCGGCCAGGTCGAGGCGGTCGCGGTCGGGGTCGCGGCGGCGCTGACCGCGATCCACGCCGTGGGGCTCGTGCACGCCGACCTGAGCCCGCGCAACGTGCTGCTGTCACCGTTCGGCCCGAAGGTCATCGACTTCGGCGTCGCCCGCCCGCACGGCCACGACGGGCCCGTCGGGCAGCTGTTCGGCACGCCGGGATGGCTGGCGCCCGAGCAGGAGCGCGGCGCCCCGCCCAGCCAGGCCTCCGACGTGTACGCGTGGGGCGTCCTCGTCGCGTGGGCGGGCACGGGCGTGATGCCGGCGGGTGCCGTCCCGGACGGGCTGGCGCCCGGCATCGCCGAGATCGTGGCCCGGGCGCTGCGGCCCGACCCGGCGGCCCGGCCGACGGCCCGCCAGCTGCTGCTCGCGCTCGTCGGCGACGACGACCCGGCGGCGGTGCACGTGACGTCGCCGCGCGCCGACCCCACGACCCGGCCCGCGGGCCATCCCACGGCCGGCCCCACGGCAAGGGTCCGCGGCGCCGCGCCGCCCCGGCCGCCCACGGGCCGGTTCGCGCCCGGCGCCGCGCCGGTCATCCCGGTGTCGCCGACGGCGGTGCACGCGATGCCCGTCTCGCCGGTGCCGGTCAGCCCGACGATGCTCGACCCCTCTCTCGGGGTCCCGGTGTCGTCCCAGTATGCGGACCCGGGTCGTGGGCGCCCGCCGCTGCCGCCGGTGCCGCCTCCTCCCCGCCGCCCGCCGCGCCGCATCGGCGGGGCGGTGGCCGCCGTCGTCGCGGTGCTGATCGTGCTCGGCTGCCTGTGGGGCGTGTTCAACCTCGCCGACTCGGCCGGCTCGGGCAAGGACGGCGCCGCGAAGGCGGGCCCCAGCACCGCCGCGCCGGCGAGCAAGGTGCCGTCGAAGAAGCCCAGCCCGGTCGGCACCGACGGCGGCGTCCGCTTCACCGTCACCGGCTTCGAGTGCGGCGTGAAACGCATCGGCGACTGGCCGATCGTCAAGGACGCCGAGGGCGAGTTCTGCCTGGTCGAGGTGCGGGTCGAGAACCTCGGCACCGGAAGCACCCGCATCTATCAGGGCTCGCAGCGGCTGCGCGACACCGACGGCAACGACCACAAGGCCGACGACTGGTCGTGGCTCTACAACGCCGAAACCCGACCGCTTTACGGGGAAATCAGGGCCGGCAAACCGGTCACCGGCACGCTCGTCTTCGACGTGCCGAAGGGGCTCCGGTTCGACGTCCTGGTGGTCAAGCAGCAGCCGCTCAGCGACGGCACCGTCATCCACCTCCCCGGTCGGTAGAGCGCTTTCAGGGGCGTGCCCGCGCGTCACCGCGACGGCGGGCGCGTCGGCGTGCTGTGAGCAAACACCACCGTCCGAGGCCTTGGCAAGCTTTTCCCAGGCGTTACGTTTCGTTACCACCGTGTTATTGACACCACAGTCCGCAATCGGATTTAGTGTGCCGGAACCGGTTGCGGAACCGGTTCCAGAAAACGCTCTCTTGCCAGAAAGCGCTCTCACAGAGAGGATCGCGGCGTGCCGATCACCATCGCCGATGTTGCCTCACGGGCCGGGGTCAGCAAGACCACCGTCTCGCGGGTGCTCAACGGCAAAGGCGAGGTCGACGAGTCGACCGCGGCACGGGTGCGGAGGGTCATCGACGAGCTGGGTTACACGCCCAGCGCGCGGGCGGTCAACCTCGCCCGGGGCCACACCAGGGTCATCGGGATGTTGGTGCCTTCGCTGATCTGGCCGTGGATGGGCGAGATCGTGCAGGGAGCCGTTGATGTCGTCGAAGCGGAGGGTTACGGGTTGCTGCTCTTCACGTGCAACCGTGGCGCCGAGTCGATGCGCCAGTTCTCGGCGCAGGTCTCCGGCAAAGCCTTCGACGGCCTGCTGGCGATCGAGCCGGAGGGCACCCTGGACTACCTCGCCGACCTGTATGCCGGCGGCCTGCCGGTGGTGCTCATCGACGACCGCGGCGACAAGCCGCTCATGCCGTCGGTGGGGACCACCAACCGGGCCGGCGGGGCCCTGGCCGCCCGGCATCTGGTCGAGATCGGCCGGCGGCGCCCCCTCGTCATCACCGGATCCGAGAAGTTCGGCTGCACGCAGGACCGGCTCGGTGGCTTCGCGGACGTGTTCGCGGCCGCCGGTCACCCGGTCGACCCGCGTTTCGTGATGGAGGGCGACTTCACTTACGACTGCGGCTCCCAGGCGATCCGGCGGGCGCTGGACCTGGGGCTGGAGTTCGACTCGGTCTTCGCCCACAACGACCTGTCCGCGGCGGGCGCCCTCCAGGGGCTGCGCCAAGCGGGCCGCGCGGTGCCGGAGGATGTCGCCCTCGTGGGCTTCGACGACATCGTCCACGCCGCGCACACCGAGCCACCACTCACGACCATCCGCCAGCCGATGCGGCAGATGGGCGAGATGGCGGCCCGGCGGCTCATCGCACACTTCGACGGCACGCCGTTGACGAGTGAGCCCAACATCCTGTCCACCACGCTCGTCGTGCGGTCCTCGACCATGCCGGCGTAGCCCGAGCGCTCCACCGCGCCATCCCCGCACCAACCCGCACCACCAGCACCACCCGGCACGACGCACCACCGATACCGCACCAAAGGGCGGGACCTGCCGCAAGAAGGCCCCGTCGTCCTACCCCGAATGCCCGCCCCACCTGTCGATCCAGGTACGTAAGGAGACACCCCCGTGCATACCAGACGCTCCGTTGTGCTCGGCCTCGCCGGGTTGCTCGCCACCGGCGCTCTCGCTGCGTGTGGCGACTCGCCGAACGCCGACAACGCGAAGAAGGGCCCGACGGTCCTCAACGTCGGCATGCCGAACGGCCCGCAGACCGAGAACCAGAACCCGTTCCTCAGCACCTCCGCGGCGTCCAAGTCGGGCTACCGCTGGGCGCTCTACGAGCCGCTGATGATGTGGAACCCGGTCAAGCCGGCCGACCCGATGAAGCCGTGGCTCGCCACCAAGGCGGAGTGGTCGAAGGACTACACCTCGGTCAAGGCCACCATCCGCGACAACGCCACCTGGTCCGACGGTCAGAAGGTCACCGCCGAGGACGTCGCGTTCACGTACAAGCTGCTGCGTGACAACGAGGCGCTCAACACCGGTGGTCTCACCATCTCCGACGCTTCGGCCAGCGGCGCGGACGTGACCATCACGTTCAAGAACCCGCAGTTCGTCAGCCAGCACAAGGCCATCGCCCAGGTCCCGATCGTCCCCAAGCACATCTGGGAGAAGGTCTCGGACCCGAAGGCGGAGCTCGCCAAGAACCCGATCGGCTCCGGCCCGTACACGCTGAAGTCGTTCACCCCGCAGACCGCCACGCTGACGGTCCGCGACAAGGGCTACTGGCAGGCGCTGCCGCAGGTCAAGGAGCTGCGGTACACCTCCTACACCGACAACAACGCGCAGACCACCGCGCTCGCCAACGGTGAGTCGGAGTGGAGCTTCGTCTTCATCCCCAATGTGAAGACGGTCTTCATCGACAAGGACGCCGCGCACCACAAGATCTGGGCCCCGCCGGTCCTCGGCATCCACGGCCTGTACATCAACACCACCAAGGCGCCGTTCGACGACAAGAACCTGCGCGTGGCCATGAGCATGGTCATCGACCGTGACGACATCTTCAACACGGCCGAGGCCGGCTACTTCCACCCGCTGGTGAAGAGCGTGACCGGTCTGCCCAGCCCCGCCGGCGACGCGTTCCTCGCGCCGGAGTTCAAGGGCAAGGACTACAAGATCGACATCGAGGGTGCCAAGGCGCTCCTGACCGCCAACGGCTACAAGTACGAGGGCACCACGCTGAAGGACAAGACGGGCAAGGCCGTCACCCTGACGCTGACCGACCCGGCCGGCTGGTCGGACTACCAGACCTCGCTGGAGATCGTGAAGGCCAACCTTCAGAAGATCGGCATCGAGGCGACGGTCGAGAAGGCCAACCAGGACGCGTGGTTCAAGAACGTCGAGGCCGGTCAGTTCGACGCCGGCTTCCGGTGGACCAACGGCGGTAACACGCCGTACGACATCTACCAGACGATCATGGACGGCGACCTGCTCAAGCCGGTCGGCACCGCCAGCCCCGCCGGTAACTTCGGGCGCTTCAACAACCCCGAGGCCACCAAGGCGCTGCGCGACTACCAGTCGGCGACCGAGGACTCGGTCCGTGTCGAGGCGATGAACAAGCTCCAGAAGATCTTCGTCGAGCACATGCCGATGATCCCCGTCGGCGCCGACAATGTCGGTGGGGCCTACTCCACGAAGCAGTGGACCGGCTGGCCGGACGACGCCAACCCCTACGGCGCCGCCCAGCCCACCCAGGCGAACGCGCTCGACGTGATCCTGCACCTCAAGCCGGCCTCCTGACCGGTCGCTAGTGACGGCGCTCCCCGGGTTGCCCGCGCGGGCAAC